>NZ_JCBAMT010000003.1:0-155949 GCF_059760445.1 Achromobacter sp. D7-1
GCCGCGCCCTGGGCGCGGCGGCCTTTTTCATTGCCGGCTTCGGGCTCGCGCAGCAGGCCCGTCGCGGTTCAGAGCGGCAAGGCGCCCGCCGCCACCTCGCCGTTGCGCAGCACGGCCACATGGAAGCGTTTGTCGGCCGCCTTCATGATGTCTGCGGTGGGGTCGCCCTGCACCAACAGCAGATCGGCCACGTTGCCGTCGGCGATGGCGCCGTGTTGGTCCATGCCCATCAGGTCATGGCCGCGCGAAGTGCCAGCGATCAACGCATCCATGGGCGTCATGCCGAACTCCACCATGTAGGCGAGCTCCATGGCGTTCTCGCCGTGCAGGTTGAACGGCGTGCCGGCATCCGTGCCCAACGCGATGCGCCCGCCCGCCTTGTAGTACATCTGGAACGACTCGCGATGGCGCTGTTCCACCGCGCGCGCCTTCTCGACCGCGTAGGCGGGGATGCCGTTGTCGGCATTGGCGACGATGTTGCGGACCGCGGCAATGGTCGGCACCAGATAAGTCTGGGCGTCCAGCATCTCGCGCAGGCACTCGTCATCCATGAAGATGCCGTGCTCGATCGAATCGATGCCGGCGCGCACGGCATTCAGGATGCCCAGCGTGCCTTGCGCATGGCTGGCGGTGCTCTTGCGGAAGCGCTTGGCCTCGTGCACGCCGGCCTTCATTTCGTCGAAGCTGTAGTGCGCGTCCATGGGGCTGACGCCCGGCGTCATGACGCCGCCGGTGGCCATGATCTTGACCAGGTCGCAGCCGGCATGAACCTGTTCGCGCACGGCCTTGACGACATCCTCGCAGCCGTCGGCGACGCGGCCGATGCGGTTGCCGTGGCCGCCTGTCATGCAGATGATGCGGCCCGAGGCCTTGATCGTGGGGCCCGGGAACACGCCGCGCGCGATGGCGTCGCGCACGCCGAATTCCAGATAGTCCTTGCCGCCGCAATCGCGCAGCGCGGTGACGCCGCCGCGCAAGCTGGCCTGGGCGTTCTCCAGCGCCGTCAGCGTGATCTGCGCCGGGCCTTGCTTGCTCAGTTGCGCGTTGGGGTCGGCGCCGCCGGTGTAGACCAGGTGAACGTGACAGTCGGCCAGGCTGGGCATCAGGGTCATGCCGTCGGTGCGCACGGTCGCGCCGGCGTAACCGGAGAATTCGCCGGCCGGCGCCACGCGCGCCACGTGCCGGCCTTCGACCAGCACGCCGTGATTGGGCAGCAGCTTGCCCTTGCCGTCGAAAACCTGGCCGCCTATGAACAGGGTCTGTCGTGTCGCCGTCATGTCTCGCTCCGGGTTGCGCCTGGCGCTACCCCGCCACGTCCAGTCCCTCGCGGGACATGGATTGCAGGCGGGGCATGAGGCCAAGCAGGTGTTGGCTGTAGGGATGCTGCGGACGTTCGAAGAGGTCTTCGGTGTTGGCTACTTCCAGCAGTTCGCCGTAGCGCATCACGCCCACGCGGTCGCACATCTGGCGGATCACCGGCAGGTCATGGCTGATGAACAGCATGGTCAGCCCCAATTCCTCTTGCAGGTCCTTCAGCAGGTTCAGGATCTGCGCCTGGATGGACACGTCCAGCGCCGAGGTCGGCTCGTCGCAGATCAGGAAGCGGGGGCGCGTGGCCAGCGCGCGCGCGATGCAGATGCGCTGGCGCTGTCCGCCCGAGAACTCGTGCGGAAAGCGCTCGGCGGCGCGGTCGCCCAGGCCCACCACGTCCAGCAGGTCGGCGACGATGCGGCGCGCTTCCGCCTCGCTGGCCGCCAGCTTGTGGAAGCGGATCGGCTCGGCCACGATGTCCAGGACCCGCATGCGCGGATTGAGCGAAGAGAACGGGTCCTGGAAGATCATTTGAATCTGCCGGCGGAACGGGTTCAGCTGCTTTTCGCCCTTGAGCGCGGTCAGGTCGGTGCCGCCGAAATTGACCGAGCCTTCGCTGGGCGTATAGAGGCCGGAGATCAGCCGCGCCACCGTGGACTTGCCGGAACCGGACTCGCCCACCAAGCCGAAGACTTCGCCTTCGCCGATGGAGAAATTGACGCGCTTGACGGCGTCCAGCGTGCGTTGGTTGCGCTTGAGCAGCGCGCTCTTCAGCACGAAGCGCATGCTCAGGTCGTTGACCTGCACCAGCGGGCCGCCGCTACGCGCGCCGAAGTCGCGGCGCTGTCCCAGCCAGTGCGTGGCCAGGTCCAGCGGCTGCGTTGGCTTTTTCACGTCCTCGATGTAGGTCACCAGCGGAAAGCGCCGCAGCTTGATGTCGGGACGCGGCACCGCCGAGATCAGGCTGCGCGTGTAGGGATGGTCGGGGTCGCCCAGGATCTTGGAGGTGGGGCCCTGTTCAACCAGCTTGCCGTGATACAGCACCGCCACGCGGTCCGTCACGTCGGCGATCACGCCCATGTCGTGCGTGATGATGATCATGCCTACCTGCTCTTCGCGGCACAGTTTCTTGAGCAGTTCCAGGATCTGCGCCTGGATCGACACGTCGAGCGCGGTGGTGGGTTCGTCGGCGATGATGACTTCGGGCTCGCAGCACAGCGCCAGCGCGATCACCACGCGTTGCCGCATGCCGCCGGAGAACTGGTGCGGGTACTGCTTGACGCGCAGTTCTGGCTGGTCGATGCCGACCTGCGCCAGCAATTGCACCGCGCGCTTCTGCGCCTCGGCGTGGGACAGGTCCAGGTGTACCTGCATGGTTTCCACCAGCTGGCTTTCCACCGTCTGCAGCGGGTCTAGCGAGGTCAGCGGATCCTGGAAGATCATGCCGATGCGGCGGCCGCGCACCTTGCGCTTCTGCGCGGGGTTCAGCGTGTCGATGCGTTCGCCGTTGAGCAGCACGGCGCCGCCGGCGAGCCGGCCGGGCGCTTCCAGCAGGCCGATCACGGCATTGCCTATGGTGGACTTGCCGGCGCCGGATTCGCCGACCACGCCCAGGATCTCGCCTTTTTCCAGGGATAGCGAGACGCCGTCCACGGCCACCAGCGTGCCGCGGCGGCTGGGGAATTCGATGCGGATGTCTTCGATGTTCAACAGGGCCATGGCATCCTCAGCGCAGCTTGGGGTTGAGCGCGTCGCGCAGCCAGTCGCCCAGCAGGTTGACCGACAGCACCAGCGCCACCAGCGCGATGCCGGGGAAGATGGAGATCCACCACATGCCCGAGAACAGGTAGCTGTTGCCGATGCGGATCAGCGTGCCCAGCGACGGCGCCGTGGGCGGCACGCCCACGCCCAGGAACGAGAGCGTGGCTTCGGTGATGATGGCGATGGCCAGGTGGATGGTGGCGATGACCAGCACCGGTCCCATCACGTTGGGCAGGATGTGGCGGCGCAGGATGGTGAAAGGGCCGATGCCGATGAGGCGCGCCGCCTGCACGTATTCCTTGTTGCGCTCCACCAGCGTGGAGCCGCGCACGGTACGCGCGTACTGCACCCAGCCGGAGATGCCGATGGCGAAGATCAGCACATACAGCGCAAGCTGGTCGTGCATGTCGCGCGGCAGCAGGCCGCGCGCCACGCCGTCGATCAGCAGCGCCACCAGGATGGCCGGAAACGACAGCTGCACGTCGGCGATGCGCATGATGAAGCTGTCCACGCGGCCGCCGGCATAGCCGCTGATGAGGCCGAGCGTCACGCCCAGCACCATCGAGAACAGCACGGACGCGAAGCCCACCAGCAATGACACGCGCGAGCCGTACAGCACCGCCGACAGGATGTCGCGGCCCTGGTCGTCGGTGCCCAGCAGGAAGTCGGGGCTGCCGCCCTCTTCCCAGGATGGCGGCGTGTTGGCGTCCATGATGCTCAGGGACGCCAGGTCGAAGGGGTTGTGCGGCGCGACCACGGGCGCGAACAGCGCGCCCAGCAGGATGGCCAGCGTGACGATCGCGGCGATGATGGCGCCGGGCGAACGCTTGAAGCTGTGCCAGAGGTCGCTGTCGGCCGCGCGGGCGAAGAAGGGAGCGATGCGAGCAATCATGATGAGTCCTTTACTTGCTCTGCACGCGCAGACGCGGGTCCACGGCGAAGTACAGCAGGTCCACGACCAGGTTGATGACCACGAACATGAAGGCGATCAGCACCAGGTAGGCCGCCATGACGGGGATGTCCACCATGCTGATGGCCTGGATGAACAGCAGGCCCATGCCGGGCCACTGGAACACGGTTTCCGTGATGATGGCGAAGGCGATGATGGAGCCCAGTTGCAGCCCGGTAATCGTGATGACCGGCACCATGGTGTTCTTCAGCGCGTGGCGGAAATTGATCAGCCGTTCCGGCAGGCCGCGGGCGCGCGCGAACTTGATGAAGTCGGCGCGCAGCACTTCCAGCATTTCGGCGCGCACCAGCCGCATGATCAGCGTCATCTGGAACAGCGCCAGCGTGATGGCGGGCATGATCAGCGCCAGCCAGCCTGATTTGGTCAGGAAGCCCGTGGTCCACCATCCCAGGCTGACCACGTCGCCGCGTCCGAAGCTGGGCAGCCATCGCAGCTGCACGCCGAAGAACAGGATGAGCAGGATGCCGATCAGGAAGGTGGGTAGTGAGATGCCGGCCAGAGAGATCGCCATGAAGGCCTTGGACAGCACGCCGTGGCGCTTGAGGGCGGTATAGATGCCCATGGGTATGCCTAGGGCCAGCGCCATCACGGCGGACACGAAGGACAGTTCCAGCGTGGCTGGCATGCGCTCTTCGAGCAGCTCGCTGACCGGCCGGCGATGGCGGTACGACATGCCGAAGTCGCCGCGTACGGCGTTGGCGACGAAGTGCGCGTACTGCACCACGAACGGGTCGTCCAGGCCCAGCTGTTCGCGCAGTTGCACGCGTTGTTCAGGGGTGGTGTCCTGGCCCACCATGCTGGCTATCGGGTCGCCCACATAGCGGAACATGGCGAACGCGATCAGCGCCACCGTCAACATCACCAGCACCGACTGGATAAGCCGTTGCGCAATAAAGGAAAGCATTATCGGGAGCCCTCGGTTTCAGATAACGCCGGGCCGCGATTCCCGCGGATGGCGGGAGCCGGGGCTGGGCCGGGCGCGCCCGGGCGGCATGCGCCGCCCGGGGCTCGCGCGTCGCTGGCCGCTTACGGCAGGACGACGTCGCGCAGGTCGAGCACGTCGTCGGCGCGCTGGATGACCTTGATGTTGTCCTTCACGCCCCAGGACATGGGTTGCTGATGCAGGGGCAGGTAGCCATAGTCGTTGCGCACGATCTCGAAGGCTTCCTTGATCATGGCGTTGCGCTTGGCCTGGTCGGTTTCGACGCCGATCTTGTCGGTGAGCTCGTCGACCTTCTTGTTGCAGTAGCCGCCCAGGTTGAACTGGCCCGCAGCCGTCTTGGCATTGCGGCAGGAGGTCAGGTTCAGCAGCGTGTTGTGCGCGTCGGTGGAGCTGGGCGTCCAGCCCAGCATGTACATGCTGGTCTGGTTGCCGGCCTGCAGCAGGATCTTGCCGAAGTACTTGGACTTGGTCTGCGCCAGCAGGTTGATCTTGATGCCTACGCGGGCCAACATGCCGGCGACGGCCTGGCAGACCTTTTCGTCGTTGACGTAGCGGTCGTTCGGGCAGTCCATGGTGACCGTGAAGCCCTTGGGATAGCCGGCTTCGGCCAGCAGCTTCTTGGCGCGTTCGGGATCCGGCTTGTACGGCGCGCCGAAGGATTCGTCATAGCCGTTGATGGCGGTGGCGATGAGCGAGCCCAGTGGCTTGGCCGCGCCGCGCATGATCTTCTCGTTGATGGCCTTGGTGTCCACGGCCAGCACCACGGCTTCGCGCACCTTGGGATCCTTGAAGGGGTTCTTGCCCTTCACGTCCGAGAACAGCAGTTCGTCGCGGTCCTGGTCCATGCCGATGAAGATGGCGCGCGCTTCTGGCGCGGTCAGCGGCTTGACGCCCTTGGCGTCTTCGAGCCGCTTCCAGTCCTGCACGGGCACCGGCTGCACCAGGTCCATTTCGCCGGAGATCAGCGCGGCCACGCGTGTCGCTTCCTGCGTGATCGGCTGGAAGATGACCTCGTCGACATTGGTCTTGATGTTCTTGTTCCAGTAGCCGTCGTAGCGCTTGAGCACGGTCTTCACGTCGGGCTGGCGCGAGGTCAGCATGAAGGGGCCGGTGCCGTTGGCGTTCAGGTTGGCGTAGTTGCCCTGGTTGTCGCCCTTGACGTTGGTGGCTTCGGTGGTCTTGTTCTTTTCCGACCACGACTTGCTCATGATGTACAGGAACACCCATTCGCGCGGCAGGATGGGGTTGGGCGTGGGGGTGATGACTTCGATGGTGTAGTCGTCCACCTTCTTGATGTCGGACGCCTTGGCGCCATAGCCCTTCATGTCGGAGCCCGGGGTCAGGCTGCGCTTCCAGGAGAAGATGACGTCGTCGGCCGTGAACGGCGAGCCGTCATGGAACTTCACGCCCTTGCGCAGTTTGAACACCCATTTGTTGGGTTCGGGGTTTTCCCAGCTTTCCGCCAGCAGCGGCGTCAGCTTCAGGTTGCCGTCGTAGCCGGCCAGCGTTTCGTAGATGTTGCCCTGGAAGCCCAGCGTGAACGTTTCGTTCAGGGCCATCGGATCCATGGACGTCGCATCGCCTTGGTAGGACCAGTGTAAGGTCTTGGCGGCCGCGCCGGCGCTGAATGCCAGAGAGGCGGCGACGGCAGCCGCGAGCGCAGCTTGCTTCAGGTGGGGAAAAGTACGCATAGCCCTCATGCTCCGTGTGGTGCGCGGATAGCGCGACAGAAGTGACAGGGCCCCGGCCCCATGGGGAACCGGGGCATGGCGTTGCTGCTTACGACGAAAGACGGATTGGGGTCTGGCGATACGCCGCGCGAGCCGCGCGCGGGCCGCCTGTGATGGCGCTGCCGGGAATCACTGCGCAGGACTTCGACTTCACGATAGACCCAACCCCTTGTGATTATCATGACGGGGACGGACCCGCGCCGATGCAGAACGAATGTTATAGACCCATTCGTTTAAGCGTCAATCGGTTTGGATTGGGGTTAGTACTTGCTTGCCGGCTGCGTGGAATGGTGCGTGCGGCGCAGGCGGGCGGTTCCGCCTTCAGGCGCCGGGCGGCGGCGCGTCGGCAAGGGTTTTCGCCAATTCGCGTACCACGCGCTTGCGGCGGTCGCTGTCTTCGTAGGGCTCGCCCAGGGCCGACCATTCAGGCCGGCTGCGGGCTTCCTTCAGCGCCTCGGGCAAGGGTCCCTTGCGCCAGGCTTCATCCTCCGGATGATCTAGCCTCAATGGCTCGCGCGCGGCGTGGCCGCGGCGCTCAAGCGCTTCGATCAGTTGCCGCTGGCGCAAGGCCAAAAGCCGCAGCACCGCGTCGTCGACGCTGATCTCGCGCCAGCCGCGCAGCTTGCCGGCCACGCGCTTGCCCAGCTTTTCCACGCCTTGCCACAGGCCGCCCGCGGCGGCGCCGATCAGCATGCCGGTGCCCAGGCTCAAGCCCGCGCTGAACAGGTCCACCGCCGCGCCGGCCATGGCGCCCGCGGCGGCGCCCATGCCTACCTGCACGCCCATGTCCTTCAGCGCCTGGGGATGGAACAGGTCCATGCCCCAGCGCTCGCCTTGCAAGGGCAGCGCATCGTCGGTGAAATCGGCTGCGCGGAAGTTGTAGAGCGCCAGCAAGGCGTTGACGCAGGTCTGCTCGCGTTGGCGCACCTGGTCGCGCAGTTTGCTTGAGGCGGCCGTGAGCGCCGCTTCGTCGCTGGCGCTGGCGACGTGCAAGGCGGCTACGTCCACCAACAGGTCGGCCAGCAGTTCGTAGGCCGAGCCTCGACGCGTCCGACGCTGCTCGGCCAGGCTGGCGGACAGTCGGGCCAGCGCGGCGGCGTGGCGGTCCAGCAGCACGCCGAGCTTGGCGTAGAGTTGCTGCTCGCCATCCAGCGGCGGGGCGACGGTGTCGAACTCCACCACGGCATGCAGCCCCAGCCGCGCCATGGCGGCGCGCCATTCGTCGGCGCGGTGCGCGGGCGCGTTGACGAAGTTCAGCACCGGCAGCAGGGGCCGGCCGCAAGCGGCCAGGATGGCGAGTTCGTCGCGGTGCTTGCCCAGCACCGGATCGCGCGCGTCGATGACGTACAGCGCGGCGTCGCAGTCCAGCATCTTGGCCAGCACGCGCGCCTCCTGCTCATAGCGGCCGTGCGCGGCGGGCGTGTCGAGGAAGCGGCGGATGCGCGCGGGGCCGTCCAGGCGCTCTTGCGGGCTGTCCAGCTTTTCCAGGTACTCCAGCAGCGAGATGCTGTCTTCCATGCCTGGCGTGTCGAACCATTCCAGCACGGCCCGTCCTTCCAGCCGCAGGCGCGCGCCTTCGACGTGGCGGGTGGTGCCGGGGCTGTCGGCGACTTCGCCGAAGCGGGTGTCGCGCGTCAGCGTGCGCAGCAGCGAGGTTTTGCCGGTGTTGGTGTGGCCGACCAGCGCGATCCTGATGATGTCTTCAGCCATGGCCGGACTCCAGCCACGAGAGCGGGGCAATGGGCGCTTGCAGCACCGCGTCGGCAGGCAGGCCGAGGGCAAGCAGGCGTTCGCGCCATAGCGGTGCGCGGGTGGCGGGGGCAACGGCGTCCGCATGCGGCGTGATCAGCCAGATGCGCGTCTGTTCCGCATGCGCGGCCAGTTCGGCGATCAGCGACAGCGTGCCGCGGTCCGGAGTCTGGCGCGCGTCGCAGGCAATCAGCAGGCGAGTGGCGGCCTTGCCGGCCAGCGCGTCCAGCACGCGGTTGCGTTCTTCGCGGCTGTCCAGATTGCCGGCCTGCTGGATGCCTGAGGGCATGTCCGCGGGCGGCCAGGCCAGGTCCGCCGGCAGTTCCAGTCCCAGCAGCACGGGCTGGCCGGCCAGGCCCGCGAGCGGCGGCGCGCCGACCCGCGGTTCGTGCAGGGGATCAACCGGACGGTCTATGCCGGTGGACAGGGCGGGCGGTTCCAGGCGGTCGCGCAGAGCGGAGAAGCCGGGCAGCGCAGGATCGATGCGCAGGCCGCGCAAGGCGCGCAGCGAACCCGCCACGCACAGCGCGCCGGCCAGCAGACGGGGCAGGATGCCGTAGACCACCAGCACGCCGATCAGCCAGAGCGACCACTGCACCTGCGCTTCGGCGGGCAGGGCCTGGGCGCCGTCGCTGGCGCGGATCATGGCGGCGTCTGGCATCGGAAAGCCCAGTTGGGCCGGCAGCCAGCCCAGGGCCTGTGTCAGACGTACGAAGGCGTCGGGCGCCAGCAAGGTGGTGGCCCAGATGAAGCGGTAGCTGGCGGTGGACAGCACGGCCAGCAGCACTGCCAACGCCGCGCACAAAGCTGTCAGCCACAGCAGATGGCTGATGCTGCCGAACAGCCAGCGCAAGGCGCCCGCGCGGGCCAGCAGGTTGAGGAAGGCTTGCGGCACCAGCGCGCTGTCGGGGCCGCGGGCCAGCTTGCGGGTGGCCCACAGCCAGACCCGTCCCAGTCCCGTGACGGAGGACGCCCGCAGCAGGAAACTGGCCAGCCAGAGCAGGAAGGTGAGCGCATGCAGGCCCAGCAAGGCGCCCAGTGCCCACAGCACGTTGACTCCGCGGGAGCCGTCGCCCAACGCGCCCAGCGCCGCGCCTGCGCCGGAAAGCGCGGCCAGCAGGAATAGCAAGGCCAGGATGGCGAGCGCGCTGCGGCGCCATGTTTCGACCAGGGAGACGAGGTTCTCGCGTTGTGCCAGCAACTCGGCGCGGGCCAGGATGCGTGAAGGCAGATCGCCATCCTGCTGGCGCACGCGGCGCACCGTGTCTGCGTCTTCCAGCGGCCCCCAATGCGCTTCACGCAGGCGGATCAATTCTGCCAGCCAGTGCGCGCGCACGGGGCCGGCGCCGAGGGGTTCAGCCGTGGGGGAGGAATCGCGAGAGGTCGTAGACGGCATCGCGTCGGGCGGCGGTACGGTCAGGCCCTGGGGGCGGTGGGCCATTGTAGACCGGGCGGGCGGCGAAACGGGGCCGCAGCGCTGCTCAGTGCCTGGCGCGCGCGCTGCGGTATTGTCCCGGCGTGACGCCGACGGCGTCGCGGAAGACCCGCGCCAGATGGCTGGCGTTGCCGAAGCCGCTGGCTTGGGCAATGCCGGCCAGATCGCCCTTGCCGGCCGCCAGCAGCTTGCGTGCGTGCGCCAGCCGCCGTGTCCGTACCCAGGCGTGCGGTGGTTCGCCGAAAGAGGTTTGGAACATGCGGGCGAAGTGGTAGGTGGAGAGCGCCGCCACGCCCGCCAGCTCGTCCAGCGTCAACGGTTCGGCCAGATGCGCGTCGACGTAGTCCATGATGCGCCGGCGCACCACGGGGGCCAGGCCGCCGCGCAGCGTTGCCGCAGGCTTGCGCGCCACGCCCTGGTTCAGCAGATGGTGCAGCACGGTCTCGGCCGCGCTGCTGGCCGCCAGCCGGTCGGCGGGCTGGTTCCAGTCGGTCTCCAGCAGTTGCCGGCATACGTCGATCAGCGAGTCGTCGTGGATGTAGGTGCGGTCGCGCAGCTCCAGCGTGCGAGGCTCGCAATCCAGCCGCATGACGGCTTCGCGGGCCAGGCGTTCCGGCGCGATGTACAAGTGCAGGAAGTGCACGGAGTCGTTCATGCTCCAGCGCGAATAGTGCTCCGAGGGCAGCACGCAGAATTTGCCAGCGCCGCCGTGCAGCCGGTCCTGGCCCAGGCGGAACGACTTGTCGCCGCCATGCAAATAGAGCGACAGGGTGTGATGGCCCGGATTGTCGTAGCCCATGGTTTCGTGCGCGCTGCGCGACCATTGCGAGATGGCGATGCCCTCGCCTAGCGCAGCGGCCCGCCCCAGCGTCGCGGTGGAGCTCGCCAGGGTGCGGAAGACGGAGAAATCGGCTGGAGCCGAAGCGACGGTAGGCATATGAGTGGAATGCTACTGCGATCCCGCGCGCGCCGCGTGCGCGCGAAGAAGAAAACCGCAAGAACCGGCAATCCGCGCCGGCCGGGCGGGCGCAAACTGGATTCCTGGGCGGTTTTCCGGACCGCCGTTCCCTGTTTCGGCACCGCACCGTGAATCTTTTCCTGTATTTCCTCACTGTCGTCATCTGGGGCACTACCTGGATCGCTATCAAGCTGCAGTTGGGCGTGGTGGCCATACCCGTCTCGATCTTCTATCGGTTTGCGCTGGCGGGCCTGATCCTGTTCGCGGCCCTGGCTCTGACCCGCAAGCTGCAAAAAATGGACCGGCGCGGCCACTGGCTGTGCGTGGGCCAGGGCCTGTGCCTGTTCTGCCTGAACTTCCTGTGCTTCTATACGGCAACCCAATGGATCCCCAGCGGCCTGGTGTCGGTGGTGTTTTCGGCGGCCACGCTGTGGAACGCGCTGAATGCCCGCCTGTGGTTTGGCACCCGGGTCGCGCCGCGCGTGATGGCGGCCGGCGCCTTGGGTTTCTCGGGTCTGGTGCTGCTGTTCTGGCCGGAACTGGCCGGGCAGCAGGCCAGCTACGAAACCTTGCTGGGCCTCGGCTTCGCCTTGTTGGGCACGTTCTGTTTTTCCACCGGCAACATGCTGTCGTCGTTGCAGCAGCGCGCCGGCATCCGGCCCTTGACCGGCAATGCCTACAGCATGCTCTATGGCGCGGCCATCCTGCTGGCGGGTTGCGTGGCGGCGGGCCTGCCATTCGAGTTCGATCGTTCGGCCTCGTACGTGGGCGCTCTGCTCTACCTGGCCATTCTCGGATCCGTGGTCGGCTTCACGGCCTATCTGACGCTGGTGGGACGCATGGGGCCGGCTCGCGCCGCCTACTGCACGGTGCTGTTCCCGGTCGTGGCCCTGAGCGTGTCGACGTTTGCCGAAGGCTATCAGTGGACGGCGCCGGCCCTGCTGGGCCTGGCGCTGGTGATGTTGGGCAACCTGCTGGTCTTCACGAAGTGGACGCCCTTCGCGCGGCGTGCGGCGGCTTGAGCGCCGCCGGGAGCCTGTGCAAGGCGGCTTAGTGTGAACAGGCCCTAGCGGACCAGGGCGCGCAGCCCTTCCAGCAGACGGTCGATTTCCTCGTCGTTGGTCAAATAACTGACCGATGCCCGCGCAATCTGCGTCAGGCCGCGAGCCTGCATGTCCAGCGGGGTATAAGGCACGCCGTTGCTGCCGATGGTGATGCCTTGCGCCGCCATGGCGTGCTGTACCGATACCGCGTCCTGGCCGGCCAGGTTGAAGGACACCAGGCCAGAGCGTTCGTGGCCCTGGTCCAGCACGGTGATGCCAGGGATGGCTGCCAGTTCCGTCCGCAGGGTCCGGGCTGTGGCGTCGATGCGCTCGCGGATGGCCGGCAAGCCGATGTCCAGGGCCTCCTGTAGGGCGTTGGCCAGACCGCAGCGCAGCGCCAGTGAGGCCTCCGCGGATTCCAGGCGAGCGGCGTCCTGGCGCAGCACAGGTTCGCCGTCCGCGCCCAGGGGGGCGGAGTGGGTATCGACGAAGGCCGGCGTGAGCCGGTCCAGGAAGCCGTGCCGCACATACAGCAGGCCGGTGCCGCGCGGGCCGCGCAGGGCCTTGCGTCCGGCCCCGCTCAACACGTCGCAGCCGATGTGCGCCACGTCCACGGGCAACTGGCCGACCGCCTGCGCAGCGTCCACGAAGTACGGGATGCCATGGCGGCGCGCCACGTTGCCGATGGCGGCGGCGGGGTTGATCAGGCCGCCATTGGCCGGCAGCCAGGTCAGCGCGATCAGGCGCACTCGTTCGTCCAGCATGGCCTCCAGCGCTTGCGCGTCGGTGCAGCCGCTATCGTCCGAAGGGATGACTTCCAGCGTGGCGCCGGCGCGCTGCGCCCTGAGCCGCATGGCGGCCAGATTGCCGCCCCATTCGTGGCGGCCCACCAGAATGCGATCGCCGGAGCGCCACGGTTCCAGCGCCGCAAAAGCGGCGCCCCAGCCGGGCGAGTTGCCGCCGGTCAGCGCGATTTCGCCCGGGTCCGCGTTCAGCAGCCGGGCTGCCAGAGTGCGGGCCTTTTCAATCAGCTCGCGGGACCTCACGCCGGCTTCCATCGGCCCTTGCGTGGCTTCGCGTTGCAGGTGCGCGTGGATGGCCTGCAGCGTCGCCGCCGAGGGCAGCGACGCGCCGGCGTGATTGAAATGGACCGTGGTGTGGGCGCCGGGGGTCTGGGCGCGCAACGCTTCCACGACGCTGGGGGTCAAGGGGGCGGACATGGCGGCTCCGGCAGGGATCAGGCTTGCGTGAGCGCGATGACGGCTTCGACTTCGACTGCCACGCCCTGCGGCAGGGACGCCACGCCGACGGCGCTGCGCGCGTGACGGCCGGCATCGCCGAAGACCTCGACCATCAGGTCCGAGGCGCCGTTGGCGATGGCGCTTTGGCGGTTGAAGTCGGGCGTGCTGGCCACGAACACGCCCAGGCGCACGACGCGGGCCACGCGGTCCAGCTTGTCGCCGGTGGCGGCCGCGATCTGCGACAGCAGGCCCAACGCGGACAAGCGCGCCGCCTCTACGCCGTCGGCATCCGAAATCTGGTCGCCCAGGCGTCCCAGATAGGCTGCCTTGCCGTCCTTGCGGGAAATCTGGCCGGAGATGTACAGCAGATTGCCTTCCTGCACGAAAGGCACGTAGTTGGCGGCGGGCGCGGAAGCGGCTTCGAGGGTCAGGCCAAGTTCGGCGACGCGGCCGGAGATAGAACGGGTCATGAGGGACTCCTGAATGGGAAAAGAAGGGCAAGCCTCATGCTATCGGCCGCTGCCGACCCTGACCAATCAATTTTTGCGCAGTACACATGAGCAAAACTAATGCGTATCGCCCTGCGCCTGCGCTTCCTGCAACAGCCAATCAAGGAAGCGTTGCGCGGCCTCGCCCAGCGCGCCACGCGGCGTCACGAACCACCAGCCGATGCGCGGCGCCTCCAGCGTAGTACCCGGCAGAGCATGCACCAGCGCCCCGCTGGCGAGCTGGGCGCTGATCAGGCGGTGGCGGCCCATCGCCATGCCTTGGCCGGCCAGCGCAGCCTCCACGACGATGTTGTAGTCATGCAGGCGCACGGGTTGCACGCCGCCCAGGTCCACGCCATGATGCCGCGCCCACGCGTCCCATTCGAAGGGATGGCGCGCATGCGAGGCCAGCAGCGGAAAGCGCAGCAGGTCTTGTGGCGTGCGCGGGCGCTTCCTGCCCGCGATCAGCGCGGGCGCGCAGACGACCGACAGCCGCTCCGCCATGATCAGCCGGGAGCGCACGCCAGGCCACACACCGCGGCCGTAGCGGATGGCGACGTCGACCTCTCCGCCGGCCACGTCAGCCAAACCGATGTCGGGCTGCAATTGCAGATCGATGTCCGGATGGGCCGCGCCAAACGCCGCCAGGCGCGGTGCCAGCCAGCGCGTGGCGAAAGACGCCAGCAATCCGACGCGCAGCGTCTGGCGCGGCGTTGCGGGCGCGCGGAGCTCGTCGGTGCCCTGGCGCAGCAGTTCGAAAGCCGCGTGCACGCGTTCGTAGTAGGCCTGTCCTGCCGCAGTCAACGCCACGGCGCGCGTACGCCGTTCGAACAACGCCACTCCCAACTCGGCTTCCAGGCGCTGGATATGGTGGCTGACGGCGCTTTGCGTCACGAAGAGCTCCTGCGCGGCCAGCGAAAAGCTCATGCGCCGCGCGGCGGCTTCGAAAGCGCGCAGGGAAACCAGGGCGGGCAGGGATCGCGCGGAACGCATGGAGACGTGGAAAACCGTGATGATGGAATGCGCATCATCGTACGCCGCGCGCCGCCCGGCAAATGGGCCGGATAGCCGCTTTCAAATGCAAAAGGCCCGCAACAAGTTGCGGGCCCTTCAGTACTGCATTCTTTGGCTCCCCGAGCTGGGCTCGAACCAGCGACCTGCGGATTAACAGTCCGTCGCTCTACCGACTGAGCTATCGGGGAACAGGTAGAGGGGGCGAATTATGCACAAAAAATGGGAAGAATGCAAAACGGGGTGGGCGCGGAAGGTCGACGCGGCGAACATTTGCCTGTCTTACCAAGGCGCGGGCGCATGCAGCGGGCATTTGCCGTACTAAAACGCAGTCCGGGTGGGGCAGTACCAACGGGGTCAGGCGGGAACCATTCCCTTCAGTGCCGACGGCGGGCCAGCGTCTTCAATGGCTCCTTGCCGAATACCCGTGCTGCCACTTGTAATGGCGCGCAACCCGTAGTCCGTGAGTATCAGTTCCCGAACCTGGATTACCGCGCCCGGCCTGGAAATGAGTCGGGATCCCTTGAAGAAGGCTTCAGGTTTCTTGCTGGCGGCAGTGGTCATATCAATACCTTTTGGTGACGAAGTCGCTGATGGCTTTGGCGTCGGCGCCTACGATCTCCGCGACATCGTTGCGTTCGAAAAGCGCACGGTCGCTCGAGTCCATATAAATCACGCCTACGGGATGCTGGCCTGAACGGTCCAGGACAGGCACCGCCATTGCCGAATAGCGCCCCGGCCCAAGCCGGCGGGCTTGGGTCGCCGTATAACCCCATTCAAGCACCAGCTCCGCACGGAGTTGATCTTCCGTTCGGTGCTGGCTGGACATGACCAGCGGTGTTTTGCTGCGGACGGCCCTGCCCGCGATGCCGGTGTGCACGGGAAAGGTCCGCCCTGCGCCCTCACCGCCTGCGCCCGCGTAGTTGATGATCTGCTCGATTTCCCGCGGTTCATGGACGGGAGGAACGACACGGTGGAAGGTGGTGCGCAGGTCGGCTCCGCACTTGCGCTTGTTGCACCATTCGGCAAGCATGGTGTGCATTGTGGAAACCGCTGCACCCAGACCTTCGTGGACGACGTCCGGCCCGTCCATGTCGTCTTCGGCGCGTGCCACAGCCACGCGAACCAGCGCAGCCAGAATCAGCCAGACGCCAGTAGCCGCCGTCAGGCCGAACATCCATGATTCCAAGAGCGGTTCGCGCCAGCTCTTCACTGCGGCGGTTCCGGCAACGAGGATGGGCGGTCCGTTGAACAGGACTTCCCTGGGCCACCGCTTTTGCCAGAGGCGCTTTTGCCGCACGCCGGGGAGATGATTGATATGCATGGAACCGTGCCTTCTGGGCGGAACTTGGCGCGATTGTAGTCAGCGATTTCGCGTAAAGGCCTGGTTGCAGAGTCCGGCGGCGCGTTAATAGGACCAAGTGCCATGAGCGGGTTCAGAGCCGGGCGTTCAGGGCCGGATTCGGGCAATAAAAAACCCGCGCCGTCATAGCCGGTGCGGGTTTTTCAGATCGTCTCTAGACGGATCTGCATCTGGAATCTGGTGCCGGTGAAAGGAATCGAACCCTCGACCTTCTCATTACAAGTGAGCTGCTCTACCAACTGAGCTACACCGGCGCTGCGTGCCAGGCGCACGCGAAGGGCTGCATTGTAATGAAAAAAATGCAGGCCTTGCGTGGATGCCTTATTTGACGATGGTCAGGCGCGGACGCTTGGGTTCGTCGTCGTCTCCGCCGTCGTCGCCAGGGGCAGCGTCGGCGTCGGAGCTTTCGGGCGCGGCGGGGGCCGTCGCGCCCTGGGCGCCTGCTTCCGGCGGTTCGTAGGGCTGCACTTCGAAGCCCATGCCGGCGCCGGTTTCGCGCGCGTAGATGGCGCTGACGGCGCCCACGGGAACGTAGACGTTTTCGGTCACGCCGCTGAAGCGGGCCTGGAATTCGATGAATTCGTTGCCCAGCGTCAGGCGGTTGGTGGCCAGCGTGCCTACGTTCAGCGTGATCTGGCCGTCACGCACATGGGCGACGGGCACCATGGTGTGCTCGTCGACCTGCACGGTGATGTAAGGCGTGTAGCCGTTATCGGTGCACCATTCGTGCAGCGCGCGGATCAGGTACGGTTTGGTCGAAGTTTCACCCATCACGCAACAGCCTTAGCGACGCATCACTTTTTCCGAAGGCGTCAGCGCTTCGATGTAGGCCGGACGCGAGAAGATGCGTTCGGCGTACTTTTGCAGCGGCGCCGCGTTCTTGGGCAGTTCGATGCCGTAGTGGTCCAGGCGCCACAGCAGCGGAGCCACGGCCACGTCGAGCATGGAGAATTCCTCGCCCAGCATGTACTTGTTCTTCAGCAGCATGGGGGCCAGCTGGGCCAGGCGGTCGCGGATGTTCTGGCGGGCGTTGGCCAGCTTCTTTTCGTCGGGCTTGGCGCTGCGGTCTTCCAGCGTCGAGACGTGAACGAACAGTTCCTTCTCGAAGTTGTAGAGGAACAGGCGGGTGCGGGCGCGCATGACCGGGTCGGCGGGCATCAGTTGGGGATGCGGGAAGCGCTCGTCGATGTACTCGTTGATGATGTTCGACTCGTACAGGACCAGGTCGCGTTCGACCAGAATGGGCACTTGACCGTACGGGTTCATCACCGAGATGTCTTCGGGCTTGTTGTACAGGTCGATGTCGCGGATCTCGAAATCCATGCCTTTCTCGAACAACACGAAGCGGCAGCGTTGCGAAAACGGACACGTGGTTCCGGAATAGAGCACCATCATGGCGGTAAGTCCTTTATTGAAAAACGAAAGGCCAGCGCCTTAATCTAGCAGGCGCTGGCCCCAATTGCCAGGCGGGATAGGCGTACAGCCCTATCCGCCAATTCCGTCCCTAATTGCAATCGGGGACGGATAAAAACCTGGCGGGGCGTTGCGGTTAGCGCACGTGTTTCCAGTACGAGGCATTGAGGCGCCAGGTAACCAGGAAGAACAGCAGCAGGAACAACATGACACCGACGCCGAGACGGACGCGGAATGTCTGGACGGGTTCGGCCATCCAGGACATGAACGCAGTCAGGTCGGCGACGTCGTTGTCGTATGTTGCGACTTGGGCCGGGTTGGCGGCCTTAAATTTGGCATCGAAGGTGGCATGGCCGTGGTAGTTGGCTACCGGTTCGGCCTTGACCGTGGAAAAACCCTGTGCATCGTACACCGTGGTGACGCGTTCCCAGGTTTTGGGGGCGTCACCCTTGGTTTCTACCTCGTGCATGGCGACGGTCGTGAGCTCGCGCGGACCCTGCACTTCCCAGAGGGCGTGGGGCATGCCCACGGCCGGGAAGACCAGGTTGTTCCAGCCCGTGGCGCGCGACGTGTCGCGGTAGAAGGTGCGCAGGTAGGTGTAGATGTAGTCGGCGCCCGAGGGGCCGGCGTTCACGGATTTGGCGCGCGCGATCACGGACAAGTCCGGGGGCGTCGTGCCGAACCACTGCTTGGCATCCTTCGGGGTCATGGCGACGTTCATCATGTCGCCGACCTTTTCGCCGGTGAACAGCAGGCTTTCCTTGATCTGCTGGTCGGTCAGCCCGATGTCCTTGAGCTTGTTGTAGCGCATCGAGGATGCGCTATGACAGTTCAGGCAGTAGTTGACGAACAGCTTGGCTCCGTTCTGCAGCGACGACATGTCGTTGACGCGGTACGGGGCCTTGTCCAGCGGGTAGCCGCCGCCGGCGGCGAGGGTAACGGTACACGTGAGCATCAAGGCCACGGCACCAATCAGCTTCTTGATCATGGTTAATCCGTTATCTGGTGGGCTCAGTGGGCGTGGAACGTGACGCGCTCGGGCACTTGCTTGAAAGTGCCCAGGCGGCTCCAGACCGGCATCAGGAAGAAGAATGCCAGGTACAGCAGCGTGCCGATTTGCGACGTGATGTTCAACGGCGGACTGGGCGGCTGCGTACCGATGTAGCCGAGCACCAGGAAGTTGACCATGAAGATGCCGTAGATCCATTTGTGCCAGGTCGGGCGGTAGCGGATCGACTTGACCGGGGAATGGTCCAGCCACGGCAGGAAGAACAGGATGACGACCGTGCCGCCCATGGCGACCACGCCCCAGAACTTGGCGTCGATCACGCGCAGCAGCACGGCCACGACGATCAGGATGCCAGGGACGGCGATGCGCATGAAGCCCTTCAGGTTGCTCTTGACGAGCAGCGCGATGGCGCCCAGCACGGAAGCGCCCGCCAGCACCCAGGTGAACTCGTCGGTGGTGGCGCGCAACATCGAGTAGAACGGCGTGAAGTACCAGACCGGGGCGATGTGCGGAGGCGTCTTCAGCGAGTCGGCAGGGATGAAGTTGTTGAACTCGAGGAAGTAGCCGCCCATTTCCGGCGCGAAGAACACGATGAACGCGAATACCAGCAGGAAGCCGGCCACGCCCATCAGGTCATGCACGGAGTAGAACGGGTGGAACGGGATGCCGTCCTTCGGGCGGCCGTACTTGTCCTTCGGGCCTTGCTTGATCTCGATGCCGTCCGGGTTGTTCGAGCCGACTTCGTGCAGCGCCACCAGGTGGGCCGCGACCAGGCCCACCAGCACCAGCGGGATGGCGATGACGTGGAAGGCGAAGAAGCGGTTCAGCGTGGCGTCCGACACGACATAGTCGCCGCGGATCCAGATGGACAGCTCAGGACCGATGAAGGGAATGGCCGCGAACAGGTTCACGATCACCTGTGCGCCCCAATAGGACATCTGGCCCCAGGGCAGCAGATAGCCGAAGAAGGCTTCCGCCATCAGACAGAGGAAGATCGCGACGCCGAAGATCCATACCAGTTCGCGCGGCTTGCGGTAGGAACCGTAAAGCAGCCCGCGCAGCATGTGCAGGTACACGACGACGAAGAACATCGACGCGCCGGTGGAGTGCATGTAGCGCACCAGCCAGCCCCATGGGACTTCGCGCATGATGTATTCGACGGACTGGAACGCGCGTTCGGCGTCCGGCTTGTAGTGCATGACCAGGAAGATGCCGGTCACGATCTGCAGCACCAGCACCAGCAGGGCCAGTGAGCCAAAGAAGTACCAGAAGTTGAAATTCTTCGGTGCGTAGTACTCGGACAGATGGGCTTTCCAGGTGGAGGTCACCGGGAAGCGCCGGTCCAGCCAGCCCAACAGGCCTGTCGTCTCGACGGTTTTCTCGCCAGCCATGTAACGGCTCCTTCTCTAATACGTGGCGTATTTGTTTTACTTACGTAATTCGGGAAAAAAGCGCGACGCGAGCGTCAGGCCTTGTTGTCTTCATCGACGCCCACGATGATGCGGGTGTCGGTGAGATATTGGTACGGCGGGACTTCGAGGTTGTCGGGCGCGGGCTTGTTCTTGTAGACACGGCCAGCCAGATCGAACGTGGAGCCGTGGCAAGGACAGAGGAAACCGCCTTGCCAGTCGGCGCCCAAACCACCGCCGCCGCCTGTTTCGAAGTGCGAGGTAGGCGAGCAGCCCAGATGGGTACAGATGCCGACGCAGACGAAGAGCTCGGGCTTGCGCGAACGGCCTTCGTTTTCGGCGTATTTGGGCGTGAAGCCGGGGCGTTTGGAGTCAGGATCGGCCAGCAAGGCGTCCTGGGTCTTCAGACCGGCGAGTTGTTCAGGAGACCGGTGGATGATCCAGACCGGCTTTCCGCGCCATTCAACCGTCTTCATGGTGCCGACGGGAATGTCGCCAATATCCACTTCTACGGGAGCTCCGGCCGCGCGGGCTTTTTCGGAGGGAGAAAACGTGCTCACAAGCGGCACTGCCGTTGCGACACCTGCTACGCCACCCACAGCACAGGCGGTGGTAACCCAGAAACGTCGCGAAGGATCAGGTGGCAGGTTGGGATCAACCGCACCGTCATCATCGTGCACCAGCGTATCCTGACTCATCTTCCTATCCTTGTTGATGCGCCCGCTCTACGAGTAGCATCACTTCTGCGGCATCGGCTTCGCGGGAATTTGTAACAACATAGCAACCGCGTATTATAGCGCCAGCCCACTCACGGGCGTATCACGAAGGGAGTGCTTTTATGAGCAAAGCGACTGGTTTCGTCAAAGAATTCCGAGATTTCGCTGTCAAAGGCAACGCAGTGGACCTGGCAGTCGGTGTCATCATCGGCGCGGCGTTCGGCAAGATCGTCGACTCGCTGGTCAAAGACATCGTCATGCCGCTGGTCAACTTCATACTCGGCGGCTCGGTCGATTTTTCGAACAAGTTCCTGGTTCTGTCGATGCCGGCCGGCTACAACGGCCCCATGACCTACGCCGACCTCACCAAGGCTGGCGCCAACGTTTTTGCGTGGGGCAACTTCGTCACGATCATCATCAACTTCGTGTTGCTGGCCTTCGTGATCTTCTGGATGGTCAAGGCCATCTACAAGGCCCGCGCCAAGGCCGAGGAAGCGCCGGCCGCACCGGCCGCGACGCCCGAAGATGTGGCGCTGCTGCGCGAAATCCGCGATCTGCTCAAGAAGCCCTGATCCGACACTGCCGCAGGTCCGGGATCCGCGCAGCAGCGGATCGCGGGCCGCGGCAGGCGGACGTTCCCGCCGGCGCATGCCGGCCTCCGCTGAACGATCCGCTGCTTGTTCTCTCCCCCGATAGCCCTATTCCGCAGCCATTTGCCGTTCGACCCGCCGCGCAAACATGGCGAAACTCGCGCGCACGATGCTGGGCTTCAACAGAAAGTCGTGCGATTCGGCCGCCAGCGCGTCATTCACCGGTTTCACTTCGCCGTATGCGGCCGCGGCCTGCAGCTGATTGCGGGCCGCGCGTTCGATCAGTACCGACAGGTACAGCGCTTCTTCGACGCAGGAGCCCGCGGCCAGAAAACCGTGATTGGCCAGCAGGATGCAGCGCTTGTCGCCCAGCGCCGCTGAAATGATCTCGCCTTCCTGGTCGGCGATGGGCAGGCCAGGCCATTCCTTCAGGTGGGCGCAGTCGTTGTGGAACGGCGTTGCGTCCATGTGCGCGACGACCAGCGGCTGGCCCGTCATGGACAGCGTCGAGACGTGGGGCGGGTGCGTGTGGATGATGCATTGCACGTCGGGACGCTGGCGATAGACCCAGAAGTGGAAGCGCACGGCCGGGTTGGGCGTGCCCGGGCCGTCGAGCACCTCCATGTTGTCGTTGATGCGGATGACCGAGGCCGGGACGATTTCGTCGAAGGCCTGGGCCATGGGCGTGGTCAGGAACGTGCCGTCTTCCTGGCGCACGGTGATCTGGCCCGCCAGGGTTTCCGAATGGCCTTCGCTGGCGAGAATGCGGCAGCTCAGGGCCACCTTTTCCTTCTCGCCCCAGTTCCCGAAGTCGAGCTTGTTCGCGGAGCGCGCAAAGAAGGCGTCGGCATGGGCTTGTTTTTCCAGCATGGGGTCTCCTTGGGATAATGGCTCAATTACACGCCCGCCTCTGCCGCCAGCGATTGACCGATCACGAACGAGGGTTGACTCAATGCGACAGGAAGGCAGGCGCTTTTCGGCCAGTGTTGGCCGGCCCGACAGAGTGTTCCCAGCATGCCACGCGCCAGCCAGACAGTGAATCCATCCGCCCGGCCCGCCTGTTCCGAGGCGGATCTCAACTTCGCGCCGCAGTTCCGCCCCTTCTATGCGCAGGAGATCGCGGGCTACGAGCGAGAGCTGGACAAGCTGGTCCTGCCAGGGGAGTTCCGGGCCTTGACCGAACAGCCCAGGCTGCAATTGCAGGCCTGTAGGCTGCGCGCGGGCGGGCTGGTGGTGAGCCTGGAATCCACGCCGATCAGCGTGCACCACCGCGCGGAGCACGCGGCCGACCTGGAGCATGCGGAGTTCCTGGCGAGCTTCGTGATCGCGGGGCACGGCGTCATCGTGCAGAACGAGGCCACGCTGCCGCTGGAACCCGGCGACATCATCTTCCGCACCACCGCGCTGCCTTCCGAAATCCGCATGTACACCGATTCGCGCATCGTGGTGGTCAAGGGGCCGCTGTCGCGGTTGCTGGGCGCGCACAGCCTGGCGATGTCGCAGTTCACGGCGCAGCGCGGCGTGGCCGCCTTGCCGATGGTGCAGACCGCGCATCGCTGCCTGCATCACGTATTCTTCGACAAGGCGGAATCCAATCCCACCTCGTCGCTTTTTGCGGAGCAGGCGCTGCTTGCGCTGCTGGCTTCGATCTATACCAGCCAGGCCTTGGAGAAGATACCGGGCGATGCGCGCGTGCCCGCCGACAACTGGCAGGTGCTGGCCAGCTACATCGATGCCCACATCACCGATCCGGAGTTGTCGGTGCAGGCGGTGGCGGACGTGCTGCGCGTCACCACGCGCTGGGTGCACCGGCTGTTCAAGATGCGCTCGTTGCAATACACCAGCTACGTGCGCGAACGCCGCCTGCAGCTGGCCAGGGAAGCGCTGGAGGATCCGCGGCGCGCACACGTCGAGGTCAAGGAGATTGCGGCGTCTTGCGGCTTTCAGCATGCCAGCCATTTCATCCGCCGTTTTCATGAACGCTTCGGCATGTCCCCCGCCCTGTACCGCAAGACGGCCAGAAGCGGCGACGGCGCATAGGTCCGTGCCGCCTGCTCGTGGCTGGTTGCGGCGTGTCAGCCGCGCCGCAAGTCCTGCGGCGTGGGCTTCATGAGAAACGCCGAGGTGCCGGCGACGATGCCGAGGAAGGCCAGATAGACGCCGACGGGAAGAATGCTGTCGAACTTTTGGACCAGCGTGGCCGAGATCAGCGGCGCCAGGCCGCCGCCGATGGCCGCCGAGAACTGAACCCCGATGGACAGCCCGGAATAGCGCAGCTCCGCAGGGAACTGGGCGCTGTAGAGGCTGGATTGGGGCGCGATCATGATCGCGTAGTTGAAGGCCATGGCGACGAAAACGGCGAGGCTGTATGCCATCAGCGAGCCGCTGCCCACCGCGAGAAAGATCGGGATGGCCATGAGCCCCAGGAACATGCCGCCCCAGCCACAGACGCGGCGCGCGCCGATGCGGTCGGCCAGCACGCCGAACAGCGGAATGGTGAACATCAGCAGGCCTGCGCCGTAGAGCAAGGCGTGCAACGCGTCGGCCCGGCTGAAGCCCAGCTTCGAAACGGCATAGGACACGGAGAACACCAGGAAGGTGTAGATCAGGGTGACCTCGGCGATCTTGCAGCCTATGCAGAGCAGCAGCGACTTGCCGTGCTTGCGCAGCAGCTCGCCCAGGGGCATCTTGTCTTCCAGGGGCTGCCTGGCCAGCGCCTTTTCGCGCTTGACCTGTTCGAACTCCGGCGACTCGTCGATGCCGTGGCGGATGAACAGGCCGACGACGATGAGCACGGCGCTGGCCAGGAACGGCAGGCGCCAGCCCCAGGACAGGAAATCCGCTTCCGGCAACCGCGTCACCAGCGCGAAGGAACCCACCGACAGCAGGATGCCCAGGGGCGCGCCCACCAGCGGCAAGCTGCCGAAGAACGCCTTCCACTTCGGTGGCGCGTGCTCGACCGCCATCAGCATGGCGCCGCCCATCTCGCCGCCGAACGACAGCCCCTGGCCGATGCGCAGCACCACCAGCAGCACCGCCGCCGAGATGCCGATCTGTTCATAGGTCGGCAGCAGTCCGATGAGCACGGTGCATATGCCCATCAGCAGCAGGCTCAGCGTCAGCATGGACTTGCGGCCGATGCGGTCGCCGAAATGGCCGAACAGGATGCCGCCGATGGGCCGCGCCAGCATGCCGCTGGCGAACGCGCCGAAGGCCGCCAGCGTGCCGGTTACCGGATCGAATTGCGGGAAGAATATCTTGTTGAATACCAACGCCGCGGCGGTGCCGTAGGCGAGGAAGTCGAACGCTTCCACGGCGGTGCCGATGACGGTCGCGACGGCGACCCGGAACAGGTTCGGTTTCTTGTGTGATTGGGTAATAGGCTGCGCGGCCTGTATGGCGTCCATGTGGTTCCCTCTTGTCTTGTAGTAATAGTTTTTGTGTTTGTGGTCGCGCGCGGGCTCAGGGGCCCGGCGGCACGTATCCCGGCAACTGCTGTATGCGTTTGCGCCATGCCGCGATGGCGGGATAGGCGGCCATGTCGATCGCGGCCTCCTCGGCCAGCGCCAGGTAGCCGTAGCAGGCAATGTCGGCCACGCTCGGCGCATCGCCGCCTGCCAGCCATGTGTTTTCCGCAAGGCGCTTGTCCAGGCGTTGCAGCACGCGGTCCGTGCGGGCTTGCATGCCGGGCACGTCGAGCAGCGCCTCGCTCACGCCCAGGTGGTGCGCGGCTTCGGCGTTGCTGACCACGCGCGTCAAGCGCAGCGGCTGCAGGCTGTTGGCGATTTCATTGGCGGATACCGATATCCAGGCGTGCATGGCGCCGATGCGCGCCAATGGCGCCAGCCATTCGGGGGCATAGTGGTGCGCCAGGTGCAGCAGGATGGCGTGGCTGTCCCAGATGGCGGTGTCGCCATCGGTCAGCGCGGGGATCTGCTGGAAGGCGCTGACGCTTGCGAATTCCGCGGTCTGGTTCTTGCGGGCCAGTACGTCGATGAATTCGCTTTGGTAGTTCCGGCCGATGAGCGCAAGAAAGAGGCGGACCTTGTAGCAGTTGCCGGAGCGCGGGTGGTCGTAGAGGGTCAGCATTCCATGGCTCCGTGTGTAGGAGGCCCAGCCGGAAAAGGCGCGGCCGCGGGCGATTGGATGGAATGCTAGGGCTGCGGACTGCGCCCGGAATTGACAGGGAGAGAACCGCGATTGACCAGATGCGACGCACAGCCGCCGCCTTGATCGCGCCCTCTGGTTTTCCCCTAGGCAAGTCCGGCCGATTCGGACGCTGGCGGTATGCGCGGCTGCCGCCGCCGTGAAACGAAAACGCCCCCTTGCGGGGGCGGATGGCGGGGCGTAGCGGCGGCTATGCCGGGTTGTCGATGTCGACGAAGTCGACCTTGATGCCAAAGCGTTCCGCGACCGCCTGCCCCAGCGCCTGCACGCCATAGCGTTCGGTGGCGTGGTGGCCGGCGGCGATGAAGCCCACGCCGGTCTCGCGCGCAAGGTGCACCGTGGATTCCGAGACTTCGCCGGTGATGTAGGCGCTGGCGCCAGCGTCCACGGCGTCGCCCAGCATGCCTTGCGCGCCGCCCGTGCACCAGGCCACGCGCGTCAGCGGCAGGTCCGGATCGCCCACCACCAGCGGCTGGCGGCCCAGGCGCTCGGCCACGCGCGCGCCCAACTGGCCGAGCGTCGCCACGCCGTCGGCGGCGCCCAGCCAGACCAGGTTGTCGGGACCACAGGTCTGCGGCGCGCCGTCATCGCGCAGCGCGGGCGTCAGGCCCAGCACGCGCGCCAACTGCGCGTTGTTGCCCAGCGTGGGATGCGCGTCCAGCGGCAGGTGGTAGGCGTACAGGTTCAGGTCGTTTTTCAGGGCCAGGGCCATGCGTGCGCGGCGCGTGCCGATCACGCGGCGGTCCTCGTTGCGCCACATCCAGCCGTGGTGTACCAGCACCGCATCGGCGCCGCGTTCGACCGCCACGCGCAGCAGGGCTTCGCTGGCCGTGACTCCGGCGATAATGTGTGCGATTTCGGATCGGCCTTCCACCTGCAGCCCGTTGGGGCAATAGTCCTTGAAGCGCGCCGCTTGCAGGGTATCGTCCAGCCAGTTGGCCAGGACGTGGGAGTCCACTTTACTCATAGCTAGTCCTATCAGAATCATGCGCCGATATTGGCTGATCTTTGCTCAGGCCGTCACGGTCTGCCTGGGTATTCTATTCGTGGTGACGACCTTGCGGCCCGACCTGCTGCGGCTGGCCGGGCCGGCGGCAGGGCCTCAGCCCGCAGCTGCGGCCGCCACACCGCCGGCGGTACGTGCCCAGGCCACGGTGTCCTATGCGGATGGCGTGGCCCGCGCCGCGCCGTCCGTGGTCAACGTATACACCACCAAGCACGTGAACGTGCCGCTGATTCCGCTGCCCGACGATCCGGTGCTGCGTCAG
The DNA here is from genome assembly GCF_059760445.1 of Achromobacter sp. D7-1. Classification (NCBI taxonomy): domain Bacteria; kingdom Pseudomonadati; phylum Pseudomonadota; class Betaproteobacteria; order Burkholderiales; family Alcaligenaceae; genus Achromobacter; species Achromobacter sp. D7-1. Next base: position 26,576 of record NZ_JCBAMT010000003.1, read on the forward strand.
TTCTTCGGCCAGGTGCCCGGCGTGACACGGCGCCAGGCCTCGACCAGCCTGGGGTCCGGCGTGATCGTGAACCAGGACGGCTATGTGCTGACCAACTACCACGTGGTGCAGGCCGCGGACGCGATCGAGGTCGCGCTGGCGGACGGCCGTCGCGATGCCGCCAAGGTGGTGGGCGCGGATCCGGACACCGATCTGGCCGTGCTGAAGCTGGCCACCTTGCGCGCCTTGCCCGCGGCCACGCTGGCGCCGGACCGGGGCTTGCGGGTGGGAGACGTGGTGCTGGCTATCGGCAATCCGTTCGGCGTCGGGCAGACCACGACGCTGGGCATCGTGTCGGCGCTGGGCCGCAACGGGCTGGGCCTGAACACCTACGAGAACTTCATCCAGACCGATGCTGCGATCAACCCCGGCAATTCGGGCGGCGCGCTGGTCGACGCCGCGGGCAATCTGGTCGGCATCAATACCGCCATCTATTCCGAATCGGGCGGGTCCATGGGCATAGGCTTTGCCACCCCGATCGAGATCGCGCGCAAGGTCATGGACGAGATCGTCAGGACCGGCGGGGTCAAGCGCGGTTGGCTGGGCGTGGAGCCGCAGGACGTGACGCCGGAACTGGCGCGGGCGTTCGGGCTGGATCGCGACACCCGCGGCGTGATCATCGCCGGCGTGATGCGCGATGGACCTGCCGCGCGTGGTGGCTTGAAGGTGGGCGATATCGTGCAGTCGGTCAACGACAAGCGCATGGCGGACACCACCAGCCTGCTGTCGGAGATTGCGCAGCTGCCGCCGGGCCAGAGCGCCAAGCTGGGCATACTACGCGGCGGCAAGCCGGCAGAGCTGGCCGTGGTGGTGGGTACGCGCCCGGGCAAGCCGCGCTAGGAACGGGCCGGGATTTCGCACGGGGCGCGGCTGGAAGTCAGGTCGCGGCGGGGTCTTTGGCCATCAGGCGCACTGCCGACACGATGGCCTTCTTGGTGCTTTCGGATTGATTGCGCAGCAGCGCCCAGATTTCCGTGCAATAGCCGTCCGGGGCGCCTTCCGGCGGGCCGACGCTGCCAGGCGGTGCATCCCCGCCCGGCCCCACGCCATCGGTCAGCCAGGGCACGCTGGTGTCCAGTGCGCGCGCCAGCCGCAGCAGGGTGGCGCGAGACGGCGAATAGCAGTCTTCGCGCATGAGGATGCGATGGATGCAGGATTGCGGCACGCCGGAAATGCGCGCCAGCTGGTTCTGGCTTTTGATGCCGCGCCATCGCATCAGGGTGTGCAGTCTTTGGGCGAGTGACATGAGGGCAATGTAGAGTTGCCGCGTGTCGCCCACAAGGTGAAACGGTCCTGCTTTGTGGGCAGGACCGTCCAGAGGAAGATCAGTGGCGTTCGGTCAGCGAATCCGAGCTGGCTTCGCTCTCCGTTCCTGGTTTTGGCGTGACCATGCGGGCGCAGATCAGTCCGACCTCGTACAGCAGGCAGAGCGGCACGGCCAGCATGAACTGGCTCACCACGTCGGGCGGCGTGACCACGGCGGCGATGATGAAGGCCCCCACCACCACGTAGCCGCGGGCGGCCTTCAGCTTGGACAGTTCGACCACGCCCATCTTCACCAGCAGCACCACGGCCACGGGTACTTCGAAGGTGATGCCGAAGGCCATGAACATCGTCATGACGAAGCTCAGGTAGGCCTCGATGTCCGGCGCCGGCGTGATGGACTGCGGCGCGAAGGTGGCGATGAAGTGGAAGACCGTGCGGAACACCACGAAATAGCAGAATGCCATGCCCGCGATGAACAGAAAGGTGCTGGAAATGATGAGCGGCAGCGCCAGGCGCTTTTCGTGCCGATACAGGCCGGGCGCCACGAAGGCCCAGGCCTGGTACAGCACCACGGGTAGCGCCACGATGAACGCGGCCATCATCGTGACCTTGACCGGCACCATGAACGGCGTGATGACGCCGGTGGCGATCATGCGGGTGCCTTCCGGCAGCGAAGCCAGCATGGGCTGGGCCAGCACGTCATAAATGGCCGACGCGCCGGGGTAGATGAACAGCACGATGAACACGACGACCACGGCGCCAACGGCGCGCAGCAGGCGAGTGCGCAATTCGACCAGGTGGGAGATGAAAGTCTCCTGCTGGCCCTCTTCTTGGGTGGCGTCCTGGGTCACGTCGGTGTTCCGGAGGGCGCGACGGGCTTGGCGGCGGGCGCGGCGTCGTCGGCCTTGGGCGCGCTGGGCGCGGGTTGTTGGGTTGCGGCGGGGGCGGGTACGGCCGCCGGCGGCAGGTCCAGGTCCAGGCTGTGGTTCTGGCCGGGGGGCGGCGCGATGCTGCGCTCGGGCTCGGCAGGCGTGTCGCTGGCGGCGGCCGGTTCGGCCTTGATGCTGGCTTCGCGCGCGACCTCGTCGAGTTCGGCGCGGAACTGCTGGACGGGTTCCTGCAGCGAGGCCTGGGTTTCGTTCAGCGACTGTTGCACGCCCTGGGCGGCATCTTCCATTTCGCTCTTGAACTTGCGCAGTTCGTCGAGCTCGATTTCGCGCTGGATATCGGATTTCACGTCATTGACGTAACGCTGCGCGCGCCCGAGCAGGTGGCCGACGGTGCGGGCAACCTTGGGCAGGCGTTCGGGGCCGATGACGATCAGGGCGATGACGCCGATCACCATCAGTTCAGTGAAGCTGACATCAAACATTCGACGGCCGCTCGGGAGTGGATGCAATAAGGGCCGGCCTTTTCAGGACGGCCCGGGAGCCGAGCAGGCGCTCAGGAGTTGGATTTTTCCTTGGCCTGCACGTCGATGGTGTCGCCGGAGACGCGCTGCTGCGCGATCGGTTCGGCCGGCTTGTCGCCGTTGGCGTCCTTCATGCCTTCCTTGAAGCCCTTGACCGCGCCGCCCAGGTCCGAGCCGATGTTGCGCAGCTTCTTGGTGCCGAAAATCAGCGCCACGATGACCAGGACAACCAACCAATGCCATATGCTGAAACTACCCATGATGTTTCTCCGAATTACGCGTTGGGGGCCACGCGCCCTTTCCAGGGTCGCGAACCGCCGATGATGTGGAAATGCAGATGCGGGACTTCCTGGCCGCCTTCGACGCCAGAATTGATCATGATGCGAAACCCGCCATCAGGGCCCGGACGGCAACCGTTTTCAGCGGCTAACCGCGGCGCTAATGACATCATTCTACCCAACCATTCTGCGTCCTCCCCCTTAATATCCTGCATGGATGTGACATGACGTCGAGGGATCAGCAATAAATGTACCGGCGCGGCCGGATTGATGTCGTGGAACGCAACAAAGTCCTCGTCTTCGTAGACTTTCTTGGACGGGATGTCGCCAGCGGCGATCTTGCAGAAGAGACAGTTGTCGCTCATTTTTCCGGGTTCCGTGGTCAGTCTTGCGGGCGGCTCGCCTTTTCCGCCAGGCCGGACAGGCCTTCGCGGCGGGCCAGTTCGGCCAATACGTCTTCGGGCCGCAGCTTGAAATGCGTCAAGGCCACCAGGCAATGGAACCACAGGTCGGCGGTTTCGCTGACGATGCGGTCGGGCACGCCGTCCTTGGCGGCCATGACCAGTTCGGTGGCTTCCTCGCCGATCTTCTTGAGAAAGGCGTCGGGGCCCTTGGCCAGCAGCTTGGCGGAGTAGGAGGCTTGGGGATCGCCGCCGTTTTCGGGGCGGCGGGTTTCCAGGGTATCGGCGATGCGCGCCAGGATTTCTGCGGCGCTTGCGGCTTGAGCGGTCATTTGTAGATCAGTTCGGGGTCTTTCAGGACGGGGTCCACCGTGATCCAGGAGGCCTGGTCGGACTGGCCTTCCAGGCGGCGGTAGAAGCAGCTGGCGCGCCCGGTGTGGCAGGCGATGCCGCCCTGCTGGTGGATCTTGAGCAGGATCACGTCGCCGTCGCAGTCCAGGCGCAGTTCGTGCACTTCCTGGGCGTGGCCGGATTCTTCGCCCTTGCGCCACAGGCGCTGGCGCGAACGTGACCAGTAGACGGCGCGCCCGGTAGCGGCCGTTTCGGCGAGCGATTCGCGGTTCATCCAGGCCACCATCATGATCTGGCCGTTTTCGGCGTCCTGTGCGATGGCGGGTATCAGGCCGTTTTCGTCGAAGACGACATCGGCCATCCAGGCGGGTTCGTTGCTCATCTCATTCATCCATTGTCCTCGCGCGGCAGCTTGCGGACCGCCACAGTCGCGTGGGGACTCATAATCTTACGGCAATACCTTGTTGCACGCCTGACCGGGGTTCCCCGAAGCGCCGCAGGCGCCCGGGGCAGGGACTACATCCGGACTGGGATGCCCTGATCGGCCATGAAGCGCTTGCACTCGCCCACGGTGTGCTGGCCGAAGTGGAAGATGCTGGCGGCCAGGACCGCGCTGGCGCGGCCGGTGGTGACGCCGTCGGCCAGATGCTGCAGGTTGCCCACGCCGCCCGAGGCGATGACGGGCACCGGCACGGCGTCCGAGACGGCGCGCGTGAGTTCCAGGTCGAAACCGGACTTGGTGCCGTCGCGGTCCATGCTGGTCAGCAGGATTTCGCCGGCGCCGTAGGCGGCCATGCGGCGCGCCCAGGCCACGGCGTCCAGCCCGGTGGCCTTGCGGCCGCCGTGGGTGAAGACTTCCCAGCGGGCGGGTTCGCCGGCGGCCGACACGCGGCGCGCGTCGATCGCCACCACCACGCATTGCGAGCCGTGGTAGTCCGAGGCTGCGCGCACCAGTTCCGGATTGGCCACGGCGGCGCTGTTGATGCTGATCTTGTCGGCGCCGGCATTCAGCAGGCGCTGGATGTCGGAGACCTGGCGCACGCCGCCGCCCACCGTCAGCGGAATGAAGACCTGCGAGGCCACCTGCTCGATGATGGGCAGGATCAGGTCGCGGCCGTCGCTGGTGGCGGTGATGTCGAGGAAGGTGAGTTCGTCGGCGCCCTGCTCGTTGTAGCGGCGGGCGATCTCGACGGGGTCGCCTGCGTCGAGCAGGTTGACGAAGTTCACGCCCTTGACGACACGGCCCGCGGTGACGTCAAGGCAGGGGATGATGCGGCGGGTCAGCGCGCTCTGTGCGGGCGCGCCGGCCCCGGGGGTGCTGCTGGAGGTGGTCATTTTGCCAGTTCGTCGGCGCGCGCCTGCGCTGCCTGGAAGTCGAGCGTGCCTTCGTAGATGCTGCGGCCCAGGATGGCGCCTTCGACGCCCTCTTCTTCGACGGCGCAAAGGGCTTCGATGTCCTGGATGCCGGCGATGCCGCCCGATGCGTAGACCGGGATGCGCACGTGCTGGGCCAGGCGGACCGTGGCTTCGACGTTGACGCCGGACAGCATGCCGTCGCGGCCGATGTCGGTGTAGATGATGGCTTCGCAGCCGTAGTCCTCGAACTTCTTGGCCAGGTCGAGTACGTCGTGGCGGGTCAGCTTGCTCCAGCCGTCGGTGGCGATCTTGCCGTCGCGGGCATCCAGGCCGACGATGATCTGGCCGGGGAAAGCGCCGCAGGCGTCCTGCAGGAAGCCGGGGTTCTTGACCGCGGCGGTGCCGATGATCACGTAGGAGATGCCGGCGTCAAGGTAGCGCTCGATGGTGTCGAGGTCGCGGATGCCGCCGCCGATCTGCACGGGGATGTCGTCGCCGACAGCGTCCAGGATCGCCTTGATGGGGGCTTCGTTCTTGGGTTTGCCGGCGACGGCGCCGTTCAGGTCGACCAGATGCAGGCGGCGCGCGCCTTGGTCGAGCCAACGTGTGGCCATGGCGGCGGGGTCTTCAGAGAACACCGTTGCATCGTCCAGGTCACCCTGGCGCAGGCGCACGCAGCGCCCGTCTTTGAGATCGATGGCGGGGATCAGCAGCATGGTGGGCAGCGAATAAATATAGGGGTTGAAAGGGCTGGCGGGCGTGGGCTTGGAGCCTACGGCTGCCAGTCTACAAAATTGCGATACAGGCGCAAACCGTGCTCGGCGCTCTTTTCGGGGTGAAACTGCACCGCGAAAATGTTAGCTGCCGCCACCGCGCAGGTAAAGGCGAGGCCATACTCGGTTTCACCAACAGTCAGGTCCGGATCTTCCGGATCGGCGTAGTAGCTATGGACGAAATAGAAGTGCGTGTCGTCCGGAATGCCGGCCCAGATAGGATGAGAGCGCGTCTGACGCACTTTGTTCCATCCCATGTGCGGGACCTTGAGACGTTCGGGGCGGGTGTCGGCCAGGCCGGCGGCGCCGGTATCGGCCAGGCAGGCGTCGTCATCGCTGACGGGGTCCGCAAAGCCAGGGCCCGCGAAGCGGCGCACCACGCCGGGGAACAGCCCCAGACAGGCGGTGCCGCCTTCCTCGCTGGAATCGAACAGCATCTGTTCGCCCACGCACACGCCCAGCAGGGGCTTCTCGCGCGCGGCGCGCACGACGGCCTCGCGCAGGCCGGATTCGTTCAGGGTACGCATGCAGTCGGCCATGGCGCCCTGGCCGGGAAACACGACGCGGTCGGCCGCGGCGATTTCCTGGGGCTGGCTGCAGATGCGGATGTCGGCATCGGGGGCGGCGTATTTCAGGGCGCGGGCGACGGAATGGAAATTGCCCATTCCGTAGTCGACGATGGCGATAGTGGTCACTTCTTTCTGCCTGCTGCGGGGTGGAGGGCGGAGGTTACAGCACGCCCTTGGTGGAGGGCACGACGTCGCCCATGCGGGGATCGACTTCCATGGCCATGCGCAGGGCGCGGCCACAGGCCTTGAAGACCGTTTCCGCCTGGTGGTGGGCATTGACGCCGCGCAGGTTGTCGATGTGCAGCGTGATCAGGGCATGGTTGACCAGGCCCTGGAAGAATTCGCGCGTCAGGTCCACGTCGAAGTCGCCGATGCGGGCGCGGGTGAAGGGGATGTGATATTCCAGGCCAGGACGGCCCGAGAAATCCACCACCACGCGCGACAGCGCTTCGTCCAGCGGCACGTAGGCGTGGCCGTAGCGGCGCAGGCCGGCCTTGGTGCCGACCGCCTTGGCGATGGCCATGCCCAGCGTGATGCCCACGTCTTCGACGGTGTGGTGCGCGTCGATGTGCAGGTCGCCTTCCGCCTTGATATCGAGGTCGATCAGGCCGTGGCGCGCGATCTGGTCCAGCATGTGGTCCAGGAACGGCACGCCGGTGTCGACCGTCTGCTTGCCGGTGCCGTCGATATTGACGGCCACGCGGATGCGGGTTTCGTTGGTGTTGCGGGTGATCTCAGCGGTACGCATGTTAAGCACTCAAAATCTCTTGCAGGGCGGATAGCAAGGCGGCGTTTTCAGCCGGGGCGCCCACCGAGATGCGCAGGCAGTCGGCCAGTAGCGGATGGGCGTTGGAGAAGTTGCGAATCAATATTTTGCGCGTTTTCAGGGCAAGATGCACGGCGTTGCCGTCCAGCTTGCCGGAAAAGCGGGCAAGAACGAAGTTGCCGGCGGAAGGGAATACCCGCACCCCGGGCAACTGGGCCAGCGCGGCGGCCAGCGGCTCGCGGTCCGCGCGCAGGCGGGCGGCCTGTTCGTCCAGCACCGGCTTGTGGCGCAGCACGGCCGACAGCGTGGCCTGGGTCAGCACGTCCAGGTTGTAGGGCGGGCGGACCTTGTTCAGTTCCGCGATCCAGGCGGGGTGTCCGGCCAGGTAGCCAAAGCGCAGGCCGGCCAGGCCGATCTTGGACACCGTGCGCATGACGACCACGTTCGGCGCGTCCAGCACCTGCGGCATCCAGGTGCGGTCGGCGAAGGGCTGGTAGGCCTCGTCCAGCACCACCAGGCCGGGGGCGGTGGCGATGATGGCCGCTACGTCCTCGTCGGACCAGAGCCCGCCGGTGGGATTGTTGGGCACGGCCAGGAACACCACCTTGGGCTGGTGTTCGCGGATGGCGGCCAGCATGGCCGGCAAATCCAGGGTCAGGTCGGCCGTCAGCGGCACGCCGACGAAGCGGGCGTGGTCGAAGCGCGCGGCCATGTCGAAGTAGACGAACGACGGCCAGGGCGACAGCACCGCGTCGCCGGGGTTGCAGCAGGCCTGCACCACGATGTGGATGAGTTCGTCCGAGCCGTTGCCGAACAGCACGTCCGCGGCGTCCGGCACGCCGAAGGCCGTTTTCACGGCATCTTGCAGCGCAGACAGGTCGGCTGCGGGATAGCGGTTCAGCGGCGTGTCGCGCACGGCGCGGGCGATGTCCTCGCGCGCCGCCTCGGGCAGCTCGTAGGGGCATTCCATGGCGTCGAGCTTGATGCAGCCCTCCGCGTTGGCCACGGGATAGGCGGCCAGTTCGCGGATGTCCGCCCGGACCGTGCCGGCAATGCGGCCGGCAACGCCTGCCGTAGTAGCCACGCTTGCGGGATTGTCTTCGGGGCGGTCCGGCAGGCTCATGGCTGGTCGATCCGGTACTGGGCGCTGGCGGCGTGCGCCTGCAGGCCCTCGCCCAGCGCCAGTTCGGCGGCGATGCGGCCCAGCTTCTGGGCGCCCTGGTGCGAAACCTGGATCAGGCTGGAGCGCTTCTGGAAGTCATAGACGCCCAGCGGCGACGAAAAACGGGCCGTGCGCGAGGTCGGCAGCACGTGGTTGGGGCCGGCGCAGTAGTCGCCCAGGGATTCGGAGCTGAAGCGGCCCATGAAGATGGCGCCGGCGTGGCGGATCTGCGCGGTCCATTTCTCGGGCTGCTCGGTGGAGATCTCCAGGTGCTCGGGTGCGATGTCGTTGGCGATGCGGCAGGCTTCTTCGAGGTCCTGGACCAGGATCAGCGCGCCGCGGTTGGCCAGGCTGACGCGCAGGATGTCGGCGCGCGGCATGGTGGGCAGCAGACGTTCGATCGAGGTTTGCACCTCTTCGATGAAGGCGGCGTCCGGACACAGCAGGATGGATTGCGCGAGTTCGTCGTGTTCGGCCTGCGAGAACAGGTCCATGGCGATCCAGTCGGCCGGCGTCTTGCCGTCGCAGATGACCAGGATTTCGCTGGGGCCGGCGATCATGTCGATGCCGACCACGCCGAACACGCGGCGCTTGGCGGCGGCGACGTAGGCGTTGCCCGGGCCGACGATCTTGTCGACGGCCGGTACGGTGGCGGTGCCATAGGCCAACGCGCCCACGGCCTGCGCGCCGCCAATGGCGAAGACGCGGTCCACGCCGGCGATGGCCGCGGCGGCCAGCACGATGGGGTTGCGCACGCCGTCGGGCGTGGGCGTGACCATGACCAGTTCCTGCACGCCCGCGACCTTGGCCGGGATGGCGTTCATCAGCACCGAGGACGGGTAGGCGGCCTTGCCGCCAGGCACGTACAGGCCCACGCGGTCCAGCGGGGTGACCTGCTGGCCCAGCATGGTGCCGTCGGCGTCGGTGTAGGTCCAGGTCTCGGCGCGCTGGCGTTCGTGGTAGCTGCGCACGCGCTCGGCGGCGGCTTCCAGCGCGTTGCGCTGGGCGGCCGGCAGCGCGGCCAGGGCCGCATGCCAGTCCGCCTTGGGGATCTCCAGCGTCTGGGCCGATGCGCCCGGCATGCGGTCAAAGCGCTGCGTGTATTCCACCAGCGCGGCATCGCCGTGGGCGCGCACGTCGGCCAGGATGCCGGCTGCGGCGCGGTCGATGGATTCATCCTCGGTGGCCTCGAAGGCCAGCAGCGTGGACAGGGCGGATTTGAATCCGGGGTCGCGGGAGTCGAGACGATTGATCAGGGCCATGGCGTCATGCAGCAAGCAGGTAACGGCCGCCGCGGCGTCGCGGCGGGCGAGGGTCAGGCGTTGCGGGAGGTAGCTCTCTCGAAGGCGTCCAGCAGCGGTTGCAGGCGGGCGCCGCGGGTCTTCAGCGCAGCCTGGTTGACGATCAGGCGCGAGGAGATCGGCATGATGTCTTCCACCGCGACCAGGTCGTTGGCGCGCAAGGTGCCGCCGGTGGACACCAGGTCCACGATGCAGTCGGCCAGGCCCACCAGCGGCGCCAGTTCCATCGAACCATACAGCTTGATGATGTCCACGTACACACCCTTGGCCGCGAAGTGTTCACGGGCTGACTGCACGTACTTGGTGGCCACGCGCAGGCGCGCGCCCTGGTGGACGGCGCCTTCGTAGTCGAAGCCCTTGCGCACGGCCACGGCCAGGCGGCACTTGGCGATGTTCAGGTCGATGGGTTGGTACAGGCCGCCGGGCTGTTCCTTGGCGTGCTCGATGAGCACGTCCTTGCCCGCGATGCCGAGGTCGGCCGCGCCGTACTGCACGTAGGTGGGCACGTCCGAGGCGCGCACGATGATCAGGCGCAGGCCGGGATCGCTGGTGGGCAGGATCAGCTTGCGCGAGCTTTCGGGGTTCTCGGGGACTTCGATGCCGGCCTCGGCCAGCAGCGGCATGGTCTCTTCGAAAATGCGCCCTTTGGACAGCGCCAGGGTCAGGGGGGGGACGACGGTGGCATCGTTCATGCCTGTTCCTTGGTAACGCGTTGGATGTTCGCGCCCAGGGCGCGCAGTTTGACTTCCATCTGGTCGTAGCCGCGGTCCAGGTGGTAGATGCGGTCGACCAGGGTTTCGCCTTCGGCCGCGAGGCCGGCGATGACCAGGCTGGCCGAGGCGCGCAGGTCGGTGGCCATGACGGTGGCACCAGACAGCTTCGGCACGCCGCGCACGATGGCGGTGTGGCCGTCGATGTCGATGTCCGCGCCCATGCGGCGCAGTTCCTGCACGTGCATGTAGCGGTTTTCGAAGATGGTCTCGACGACGACCGAGGTGCCGTCGGCCACGGCGTTCAGCGCCATGACCTGGGCCTGCATGTCGGTGGCGAAGCCGGGGTACTCCAGCGTGCGGAAGCCCACGGCGCGGGGGCGCGAGGACATGGCGCAGCGGATCCAGTCGGGGCCGGTCTCGATGGTGAGGCCGGCCTCGGTCAGCTTGCTCAGGGTGGCGCCGAGGATGTCCGCGTCGGTGTTGCGCAGGACGATGTCGCCGCCCGCAGCGCCCACCGCGCACAGGAAGGTGCCGGCTTCGATGCGGTCGGAAATGACGCGGTGTTCGGCGCCGTGCAGGCGGTCCACGCCGTCGATCACGATGCGGCTGGTGCCGTGGCCCTGGATGCGCGCGCCCATCTTGATGAGCAGTTCGGCCAGATCCACCACTTCAGGTTCGCAGGCGGCGTTCTCCAGCACGGTCTGGCCTTCGGCCAGCACCGCGGCCATCAGCAGGTTCTCGGTGCCGGTGACGGTGACCATGTCGGTGCGCACCGAGGCGCCCTTCAGGCGCTTGGCGCGCGCCACCACGAAGCCGTGTTCGATGCTGATTTCCGCGCCCAGGGCGGCCAGGCCCTTGATGTGCTGGTCCACCGGACGCTGGCCGATGCTGCAACCGCCAGGCAGGCTGACGCGGGCTTCGCCGAAGCGCGCCAGCAGCGGCCCCAGCACCAGGATGGAAGCCCGCATGGTCTTGACCAGTTCGTAGGGGGCTTCCAGCTTGTCGACCTGGTTGGCCTGCAGCGTGACCGTGCCGTCCGCGTCACGCTCGGCGCGCATGCCCATGCGGCCCAGCAGGCGCAGCATGGTGGCCGTGTCGTTCAGGTGCGGCACGTTGCTGAGGGTCAGCGCGTCGGCGGTCAGCAGGCCGGCGCACAGGATGGGCAGGGCCGAGTTCTTGGCGCCGGAGATGGAGATTTCGCCGTGCAGGCGCGAACCTCCGGTGATGCGTAGCTTGTCCATTACTTGCCTGCTTGCTGGTATTCGGCGGGCGTCAGGGTGCGCATGGACAGCGCATGGATCTCGGCCTTCATGCGGTCGCCGAGCGCGGCGTAGACCAGTTGATGGCGCTGGATCAGGCGCTTGCCTTCGAAGGCGGTGCTGACGATGACGGCGTCGAAATGGGAGCCGTCGCCTTGCACGTCGAGATGTTCACAGGGCAGGCCGTCCGCAATGTATTGGCGGACTTGCGCGGGAGTGGGAAGCATGGACGTCAGTTCCTGAGTTTGTAGCCGCTGGCCAGTAGCCGCAGCGCATAGAGCGATAGCGCGAGGAACACCCCCGTCACCACGGCCAGGCTGCGCCAGGGGGAGACGTCCGACACCGAGAAGAATCCGTAGCGGAAGCCGTCGATGGTGTAGAAGATGGGGTTCCAGTGGGACACGCTCTGCCAGAAGGCGGGGAGCGTATGGATGGAATAGAACACGCCAGACAGGAAGGTGGCCGGCATGATGAGGAAATTCTGGAAGGCCGCGAGCTGGTCGAATTTCTCGGACCAGAGGCCCGCGATCAGGCCCAGCACGCCCATGATGCCGCAGGCCAGCACGGCGAAGACGGCCAGCCACAGCGGGTGGGCGGGGATCAGCGACACGAAGAACAGCGCCACGACCCACACGCACAGCCCGACCGCGAGGCCGCGCACGATCGCCGCCAGCACGTAGGCGGCGAAGATGTCGCGGTGCGACAGCGGCGGCAGCAGCATGAAGACCAGGTTGCCCGTGATGCGGCTCTGGATGAGCGATGACGAGGGATTGGCGAAGGCGTTCTGCAGCATGCTCATCATCATGAGCCCGGGTATCAGGAACGCCGTGTAGGGCACGCTGCCGTACACCATGACGCGCCCTTCCAGCACATGAGCGAAGACCAGCAGGTACAGCAGCGCGGTGATGACGGGGGCGGCGATGGTCTGGAAGCTGACCTTCCAGAAGCGCAGCAATTCCTTGCGCAGCAAGGTCGGGAAGCCGGAGCCCGCATCCAGGCGGGGCTGCACCAGCGGCTGGCTGGCGGTCGCGGCGGGCTGGGTCATGACGAGATCTCTTCGGGTTGCAGGGCGGGCGCGGGCTGCTCGTCGCCTGCGTGCATGATGCGCACGAAGGCGTCTTCGAGGTCGACCCCGCCGACGCGGGCCATCAGGGCCTGGGTGGTGTCCAGCGCCACGATGCGGCCGCGCTTGAGCATGGCGATGCGGCCGCACAGGGCTTCCGCTTCTTCCAGGTAGTGGGTGGTCAGCATGATGGTGTGGCCGGCCTTGTTCAGGCGCGAGATGAATTCCCACAGCGTGCGCCGCAGGTCCACGTCCACACCGGCGGTGGGTTCGTCCAGCACGATTACCGGCGGGCGGTGCACCAGCGCCTGGGCCACCAGCACGCGGCGCTTCATGCCGCCGGACAGCGCCCGCATATTGGAGTTGGCCTTGTCGGCCAGCCCCAGGTTGAACAGGATTTCGTCGATCCAGTCGTCGTTCTTGCGCAGGCCGAAATAGCCGGATTGGATGCGCAGGGTCTCGCGTACCGTGAAGAACGGGTCGTAGACCAGCTCTTGCGGCACCACGCCCAAAGCTCGCCGCGCCGACTTGTAGTCGGCCACGACGTCGTATCCACAGACCGTGGCGCGGCCCGAACTGGCATGCGCCAGGCCGGCCAGGATCGAGATCAGCGTGGTCTTGCCGGCGCCATTGGGGCCGAGCAGGCCGAAGAACTCGCCGTGTTCAATATTCAGGCTGACATTGTCCAGCGCCTGGAAGCCGGCGGCGGGCGCGCGCCCGAGCAGCTTCTGCCAGCCGCGCTGGCGCGGGGAGTAGACCTTGGAGACGTTTTCTAGACTGACGGCGGACATGACGGGGGGAAATGGCCCGGAAAGAGCGAATTGATCATTATATAAGCGCGTCGCTGCGGGCCGGGTCGGTATCCCTGGCATCTCGCCGGGTATCCGATTGGTCTGTCCCTAAAACAATCGGCCCGGCGGGCCACAAGGGCGCGCCGGGCCGCGATAGCCGCAAGGCCGGTCATTGATTGCGCTGGTTCAGCGCCTGGATCAGGCCGTCGATGCCGTTCTGATTGATCTGCTGGGCGAACTGGTTGCGGTAGTTCTCGATCAGCCAGATGCCTTCGACGTTCATGTCGTAGATCTTCCAGCCCTGGGGCGTCTTTTCCAGGCGGTAATCGACGCCGGTGGGCTGGCCGTTGGCCTGGCTGATCAGCGTGCGCACGACCACGTCGTCGGCCTTGGGATCGCCGCGGAACGGCAGCGCGGTGACGTTGGTGCTGGGCGTGACGCGGGTCAGCGCGCCGCTGTAGGTGCGTACCAAGGTGCCGCGGAAGGCCTCGGCCAGCGCTTTTTTCTGCGCATCGGTAGCCTGGCGCCAGTAGCGGCCGGTGGCCAGCCGGGTGGTCTTCTGGAAGTTGACGTAGGGCAGGATGTGCTCGTTGACGACCTGGTTGATGCGGGCGGTGTTGCCCGCCTTGACGGTGCCGTCGGCCTTCAGCACGTCCAGGGCCTCATTGGCCGTGGCGAGCACGAACTGGTCGGGAGAACCGTTGGGGTCGGGTTTGGCCTGCGCGCCGGCGGTCAGGCCCAGGGCCAGGAGGCCCGTGAAAACCAGACGCTGCAGCAGGGAAACAAAGGAAACTCGCATCAAAACTCCTTACTTGTACTGAGGGCGCAACGCGGCGGATTACTTGGCCGCAGGTTGCGCCGCGGGTTGCGCAGCGGGCTGTGCCGCCGGCTGCGCGGCGGGGGCGGCATCGTCCTCGTCGTCTTCGTAGTTGGGCAGCGCGGACTCGTCGTCCACCTTCTGGCCCAACACCATGGCGGCACGGCGCTGCAGGTAGGCGTCGCGCACGAAGCTGTAGGGATCGAGTGCGACGCGGTCGATGGTGTCGGTGGCGCTCAGCAGGCTGGCGCGCGTATCGACCACGCGCAGGCCCCACAGCGAGTTGCGCAGGCGGACGTTGTCGATGGAATCCACGCCCATGTAGCCGTAGGTCGTGCCGGCGTAGTCGCCGATCAGGCCTGCGCCGTCGCGCACCGACGACGAGCCGAAGAACGGCAGCACCAGGTACGGGCCCTGGCTGAAGCCCCACACGCCCAGCGTCGTGCCGAAGTCGTTCGGGATGCGGCGCGCGCCATTGGCCGAGGCGACGTCGAAGCAGCCGCCCACGCCCATGGTGGTGTTGAACAGGAAGCGGCCCAGCGTGTTGACGAAGTCGTGGCCGCGGCCTTGCAGGAAGCTGTTGGCGCCGGACCAGAGGTCGCCGACGTTGCTGAAAATGTTGTGCACGCAGCTGCGCACCGGCTGCGGCGTGACGAAGGTATAGGCCTGCGCCACCGGCTTGAAGACGGCGCGGTCGACCGTGTCGTTGAACTTGTAGACGCCCCGGTTGAAGCCTTCCCAGGGGTCGCGCGGATCCGGGTTCTGCGGCGCGGCGCAGCCTGCCATGAGCGCGCCCGCGGCGGCGACGGTGGCAATCCTGCTAATAGCTTTCTTGTTCATGATCAGGACATCCCTATCAACGATTCTTATCATATTGCGTACTGCGGACGCGCTGCTGTTACCGCGTCTGTCGCATTGTCTTTAATTTGGCGTTTTCGCGGCGGGTTCCGGCGCGTTCGAGCCTTGTTTCTCCGCCGACCCGTACAGGAACTGGCTGATCAGTTGTTCAAGCACCACAGCGCTTTGCGTGTAGCGGATCTTGCCGCCGTCGGCAAAGTTTTCCTCTTCGCTGCCCGCGCTCAGGCCCAGGTATTGTTCGCCCAGCAGACCCGACGTCAGGATGGACGCCGAAGTGTCCTTGGGGAACTGGTAGGCCGTTTCCAGGTTGACCGAGACGACCGCCTGGAAGGTCTTGTCATCGAACGAGATGCCGGCAACCCGGCCCACGACAACCCCGGCGCTCTTGACGGGCGCGCGCACCTTGAGGCCGCCTACGTTATCGAAGTTGGCCGTCAGCGTATAGGTCGGGGCGAAAGAAAAGGTGCTCAAGTTGCCGGCGCGCAACGCCAGGAACGCCAGCGCGACCGCGCCCAGCAATACAAACAGGCCTACCCAGAAGTCGGTTTTTTCGCGAGACATGATCGATCCGTATCAATTTCCAAACATCAAGGCGGTGAGCAGGAAGTCCAGCCCAAGTACCGCCAGGGAGCCCACCACCACGGTGCGCGTGGTCGCGCGGGCAACGCCTTCAGGGGTGGGCTTGGCCTGCCAGCCCTCGTAGAGCGCGACCAGCGTCACCGTGACGCCGAAGACCAGGCTCTTGATGACGCCGTTGGCCACGTCTTTCCAGACGTCGACGCCGTTCTGCATTTGCGACCAGAACGCGCCGGCGTCCACGCCGATCAGCAGCACGCCCACGACCCAGCCGCCCAGGATGCCCACCATGGAGAACACCGCCGCCAGAATGGGCATGGCGATGATGCCGCCCCACAGGCGCGGCACCAGCACGCGGCGTATGGGGTCGACGGCCATGACTTCCATGGCCGCCAGTTGTTCGCCGGCTTTCATCAGGCCGATTTCGGCGGTGAGCGAAGTGCCCGCGCGGCCGGCGAACAGCAGCGCCGTGACCACGGGCCCCAGTTCGCGCACCAGCGACAGGGCCACCAGCAGGCCCAGCGCTTCTTCGGAGCCGTAGCGGTTCAGCGTGTAATAGCCCTGCAGCCCCAGCACGAAGCCCACGAACATGCCGGACACGGCGATGATCAGCAGCGAGTAGTTGCCGATGAAGTGGACCTGCTGCGACACCAGGCGCGGACGCGACAGGGCAATGCCGCTGCGCGCCAGCATGGCGCCGAAGAACCGGGTGAAGTAGCCGATGCCGGAAACGCGGGTGCGCACCCAGCCGCCCAGCGCGCCGATGGCGTTGTTGGATCCGCTCATGCGCGGCGTCCCTCCTGTTGCGAAAGCCACTTCTTGAAAGCGGGCGTCTCGGGGTATTGGAACGCGACCGGGCCGTCGGGCTCCCCTTTGAGGAACTGCTGCACGTAGGGGTCCTGCGACGCCGACAGCATTTCGGGGGTACCGGCGGCGGCAAGCTTGCCCTGCCCGACCAGGTACACCTGGTCCGCGATGGCAAACGATTCGTGCACGTCGTGCGTGATCAGCACCGAGGCGCAGCCGAGGCGGTCGGCCAGGCTGCGGATCAGGCGGGCGGTAATGCCCAGCGAGATCGGGTCCAGCCCGGCAAACGGTTCGTCGTACAGAATGAGTTCGGGTTCCAGCACCACGGCGCGGGCCAGTGCCACGCGCCGGGCCATGCCGCCCGAGATCTCGGCCACCTTCAGGTGCGCCGCCGCGCGCAGGCCGACGGCGTCGAGCTTGTCCAGCACGCGCTCGGTGACTTCCGGTTCCGCCAGCTTGGTGTGCTCGCGCAGCGGGAAAGCCACGTTCTCGAACACGTTCAGGTCGGTGAAAAGCGCGCCCTGCTGAAATAGCACGCCCATGCGCGTGCGCAGCGATTCCAGTTCGGCGCGGTTGACGTGGGCCATGTCCTGGCCGAAGGCCAGCACCCGGCCTTGCTGCGCGGTGAGCTGGCCGGTGGCCGCGCGCAACAGCGTGGTCTTGCCCGAACCCGATCCGCCCATGATGGCGACCACCTGGCCGGCGCGCACGTCCATGGAGATGTCGCGCAAGACGGTGAAATCACCATAGCCTAGCGCCACACCTTCCAGGCGCAGGGCGAATTCCGGGGTCTTGCTGGTTTGAGCGGGCATGGGCAACGAAAGGGTGTTTCGGCGGCGGAGCTTGCCCTGCTGTCCGGTAGGCGCATCCGGCAATACGTGGGGCCGGCGCGGCTAAGACAGGCGGCGTCGGGAAGCGCCCTGTTACTCATATGCCGGGGGCGAGATGGTGCCTGGGCTCCCGGCGGCGAGGCGCCATTGTAGCCCGACGCTTTGTAATCACAACGCGGGACCCCGCAAGTGGAACAGTGTTTTCGGTTCAGGGAACAATACGGTTCAGCGCCGGGCCTGCGCCGCCGCGGTTTCCCGGGCCAGCCGCTCGACCAGGTCGGCGGTGGTCTCGCGCCGAGCGAGCGGCGCGCCCTGGCCGGCCCACAGGGACAGCACGTCGGTGTCGCCGGCCTTGCCGCCCGCCGTGCGCATGGGGCGCGTCAGCGCGTTCTGCAGGGGATACGGCAGGATGTCGGCCGCGATGGCGTCGGCCTCGCGCATGAAGGCGTTTTCGATGCCGCGGGCGGGCCGGCCCGAAAACGCACGGGTCACCCGCGACTGTTCCGCCCGGGAGGCGGGCAGGAGCGCCTTGTAGGCCTCATTGATGCCGGACTCCTGGGTGGTCAGGAAGGCCGTCCCCATTTGGGCCAGGTCGGCGCCCAGCGCCAGCGCGGCGGCAATGCCGCGGCCGTCCATGATGCCGCCAGACGCAATAACAGGGACCGATACTGCATCGGCCACCTGGGGCACCAGCGCCATGGTGCCGATCAGCGACTCCTCGAAACCGCCCAGGAAGGTGCCGCGATGGCCGCCCGCCTCGGCGCCCTGCGCCACGATGGCGTCCACGCCATCCTGTTGCAGCGCGACCGCTTCGCGCACGGTGGTCGCGGTGCCCACGGTCAGGATGCCCAGCTCGCGGCAGCGCGCGATTGCCGCGGCGGGCATGCGGCCGAAGGTGAAGCTGAAGACGGCCGGGCGCACGCGCAGGATGGCCTCGATCTGTTGCGGCAACGGGTCCGCCTGCGGGCCGGGCGCGGCGGGAGCCGCCAGACCCAGCTGCTGGTGGTAGCGCGCCATCAGGGCCAGCATGCGGTTGGCGTCGCCGCGCATGGGCTCGTCCGGCACGGAGGCGAACAGATTGATGGCGAACGGCAGCGGCGTGCGCGCGCGAATGTCGCGCGCCGCCGCCTCGATCTGCTCGGGACTCATATAGGCCGCCCCGAGCGAACCCAGGACGCCCGCCTTCGATGATTCAGATACCAGCTCCACCGTCGTGGCGCCGCCGGCCATGGGGGCCTGGACGATGGGATGGTGCAGCTTGAGCAGATCAATCAGACGGGAAGCCATGGAAGTCTCCTGGAAGGTTACTGAAGCTGGATGTTTCCAGCCTTGATGACGTGGGCCCACTTCTCGGTTTCGCTCTTGATGAAGGCGCCGAATTTCTCGGGCGTGCCGCCGCCGGCCTGGCTGCCGGTGTCGGCGATGGCCTTCTGCACGTCCGGCTCTTTCAGGATGCGGTTGAACTCGGCGTTGAGCTTGGCGATGATGGGCGCGGGCGTGCCGGCGGGGGCGACGATGCCCTGCCAGTTGTAGGACTCGAAGCCCGGCAGGCCGGATTCGGCCATGGTCGGCACATCGGGCAGCACGGCCAGGCGCTTGGCGGACGTGACCGCGATGGGGTGGATCTTGGCGCCCTGGATTGCGGGCAGCGCGGAATAGCCCATTTCGAACATCATCGAGATATGGCCGCCCATCAGGTCGGTCGCGGCCAGGCTGCCGCCCTTGTAGGGCACGTGGACGATGTCGATCTTGGCCTGTTCGCGGAACATTTCGCCGGACAGGTGGTGCGCGCCGCCCACGCCGGACGAACCGAAGGACAGCTTGCCGGGCTGCTTCTTGGCCAGCGCGATCAGGTCCGCCAGGGTCTTCACCGGCAGTTCGTTGTTCACGCTCAGCACCAGCGGGCTGTTTTCGATCAGGATGATCGGGGCCAGATCTTTCTGCGGGTTGTATGGCATGTCCTTCATCAGCGTCGGATTGACCGCCATGGGCGCCAGGTTGCCCGTGCCGATGGTGTAACCGTCCGGCGCGGCGCGCGCGATCAGGTTGGTGCCGACCACGCCGCCCGCGCCCGCCTTGTTCTCGACCACGATGGGCTGGCCCAGCGAGTCGCCCAGCTTGCGCGCCAGGAGGCGCACCCGGGTGTCGGCGAAGCCGCCCGGCGCGTAGGGCACGATCATGGTGATGGGCTTGGCCGGCCAGTCGGCGGTCTGGGCCTGGGCGGCGCCGCTGAAGGCGGCGGTGGCTGCCAGGGCGGCAATAAGGGGACGCAATGCTTTCATACAGATGACTCCTGGTTTTGTTTTTTTAATGTGAACGGGCCCGCGGGCCGATCGCATTATGCCCAGCGCCAGCGTCATCTGTCGTGATCTTTCCCAAACGCCATGCGGACAGCGCCAGCAGCGCCGCGCTGGCCGCCAACACTTGCGGCAGGCCCGCGCCCCAGCGCGCCGCGTACGACGCCAGCAACGGTCCCAGGATCTGCCCCGCGGCGAACGCCGCGGTCATGAGAGCCGCCGCGCGCGGCGCCGAGGCGCCGGCCGAACGCCTGGCGGCGATCATGCCCGCCTGCGTGATCACCATGAAGGTGCCGCCCACCAGCACCGCGGCCAGGATCACGGCGGCAATGTGATGCCACAACGCCACGGCCACCATGCCCAGCGCCATCAAGGCCTGGGCGGCGCGCCAGACCTGCACGCTGTCGCGGCCCCGGGCCAGGCGTGGAACCAGCAGGCAGGACACGGCCGCCGCCAAGCCGAACAGGGGCCAGGCCCAGCCGAAAATGGCCGGGTCGGGAATGATCTCCTTGGCCATCGCCGGCAGAAAGGTGGCCGGAATGATGTAGCCCACGCCGAAGACGCCGTAGTGCAGCGCCAGCCGCGGAATGTCGCGCGGCAGCCGGGCGGAGGACGCCGCGCTCGCCGTCGACGTAGCCGCCGCTACCGACTGGCGGCGCAAGCCTGGCCAGGCGATGGCGGACAGCGTCAGCGCCAGGCCGCCCAGGGCCATCCAGACCGTGTCGGCGCGCGCGTTCCAGGCTGCCAATGCCAGGCAGGCCAGTCCCGTCAGTGCGATGCCCGCGCCCACGCCGGCAAAGGTCACGGCGGAGGCGTCCGCTTCGCGCGGGTCGCCCGCGGGCACCGCCCGCCACGCCGCCACGCAGATGAAGGCGCTGGCGCTGGCGTAGCCGGCGGCCAGGCGCAGTGCGCACCAGACCGCCATGCCGTGCCAGAGCGGCATGGCCAGGGTCAGCAGCGCCACCGCCAGCAGGCTGGCCGCCAGCGTGCCGCGCAGCCGGCGGATGGGCCAGACCACGGCGGCCAGCGCGCCCAGCAGATAGCCCGCGTAGTTGGCCGAGGCCAGCCAGCCGCCCTGCGCCAGCGACAGGCCGTCCTCCTGCGCCATCAGGGGCCAGACCGGCGTGAAGGCGAACCGGCCTATCCCCATGGCGGCTGCCAGGGCCAGCGCCGCCGGCCAAGCCAGGGCGGCGGCGCTGCGCGACGCGGAGACGGAAGGGTAAATGGGCGTTGACATAGCCCTACTCTACGGCTGTACTAATATCTTTAGTAGTGAATAATTAAGATAGTGAGTTCTCAAAATGAGAAACTTGGACCTTGATGCGCTACAGATCTTCAAGGCGGTCGCCGACCAGGGCGGGGTGGCGCGCGCCGCCGCGCACCTGAACCGCGTGCAGTCCAACGTGTCGACGCGCCTGAAGCAGTTGGAGGCCTCGTTGCAGGCGCCGCTGTTCCGGCGGCAGAACCGCCGGCTGGTGTTGTCGGACCAGGGCCGCGTGCTGCTGTCCTACGCCGACCGCCTGCTGCGCCTGGCGGATGAAGCCCAGGCCGCGGTTCGTGACGGTTCCCCGCAGGGCGTGCTGCGCATCGGCACCATGGAAAGCACGGCGGCCGCGCGCTTGCCGCCCATCCTGGCGGCCTATCACGCAGCCTGGCCGCAGGTGCGGATCGAACTGGTGACAGGCACGTCGGCCGCGCTGGCGGCCAAGGTGCGCAACTACGAGATCGAGGCCGCGTTCGTGGCCCAGCCCTTTCCGGCCGAGGGCCTGGCGGCGCTGGATGCGTTCAAGGAAGAGCTGGCGCTGATTTCGCCGCTGGCCTGGGATCCGATCGACAGTCCCAGGGATCTGGGCGACCGCAGCGTCATTGCCTTCGCGTTGGGGTGCTCGTACCGGCGCATCCTGGAATCATGGTTGAACCAGGAAGGTGTCGCGCCTGGCAAGGTGATGGAGTTCGCTTCGTACCACGCCATCGTCGCCTGCGTGGCCGCGGGCTCGGGCGTGGCCATCGTGCCGCGCTCGGTGCTGGCGGTGCTGGGAGCGGAGCACACGGTGCGCGTCGGCGCCCTGTCCGGCTCGCATGGTCGGGCCCTGACCCAGCTGGTCTGGCGCGCCGACGACGATACGCCGGCGTTGCAGGCCCTGCGGCACAAGCTGGCGGCGCCGCAAGGCTGAGGCAGGCCGCGCTCCGCTTGCTTTAGAAGCGGTAGCCGACGCCGATGGTCGCGACCCACGGGTCGATGCGCGCGGTGCCGATGTGCTGGCCGTCCAGCTTCACCTTGGAGCGGATGTCGATGTAGCGGATATCCGCATTCATGAACCAGCGCTCGTTGATCTTGAAGTCCGCGCCCAGTTGCGCCGCCACGCCCCAAGAGTCGCCCAGCTTCAGGTTCGAGCCCTTCAGCGCGCCTTCCGCCTTGGTGTCGAAGAAGTGGGTGTAGTTGATGCCCACGCCGATGTAGGGCTGGATCATGCTGTCGGGTAGGATGTGCCATTGCAGGCTCAGGGTCGGCGGCAATTGCTTGGTCGAGCCGATCTTGCCCAGGCCGCTGCCGCTGACGTCATGCTGGAACGGCCAAGCGCCCAGCAATTCGATGCCGATGTTGCGCGTGGCCATGTAGGTCAGCGTGAAGCTCGGGCGCACGTTGTTGTTCACGTCCAGCCCAACGCTGCCATTGAGCACGGTGCCGTTGTTGGACGAGGGGCGGACCTGCGTAACGCCGACCTTGAACAGCACGTCGCCCGCTTCGTGGGCGTGCGCGGGGGCGGCGAGCGTGCCAGCGGCGATCAGGCCGGCGATGGCGGTGGCGCGGATACGGCCGTTCAGCGAAAACATTCTCTTCTCCGATCTTTCCATTGGGTGAGACAACAGGTTCTCAAACCTGGCGTCCGGCCCGCTTGATGTGTGTCAAATCGTGAAAAGACCGCAATTGAAAAGTGGTTATGTTGCAACACGCCGGCGTGCAGACAAAAAAATCGCCGCCGGCGCAAAGCGCTCGGCGGCGATCTGATTAAGCCTGATCGGGGTGATCAGCGCGGCAGTTCGCTGCTGCCCATGAGGTAGGCGTCCACCGAGCGCGCGCACTGGCGCCCTTCGCGGATGGCCCAGACCACCAGGGACTGGCCGCGGCGCATGTCGCCGGCGGTGAAGACCTTCTCGACGTTGGTGCGGTAATCATCGGTATTGGCGCGCACGTTGCCGCGCGCGTCGCGGTCCACGCCAAAGGCGTCCAGCACCGTCTGCACGGGCGACACGAAGCCCATGGCCAGCAGCACCAGGTCGGCCTTGATCTCGAACTCCGAGCCCTCGACCTCGCGCATCTTCATCTGGCCGGTGGCTTCGTCCTTGAACCATTCGACGCGCGCGCCGACCAGCTTCTCGACCTTGCCGTTGCTGCCCTGGAGCAGCTTGGTGGTCACGGACCAGTCGCGCTCGCAGCCTTCCTCGTGCGAGGAGGAGGTGCGCATCTTGAGCGGCCAGTACGGCCAGGTCATGGTCTTGTTTTCGCTCTCCGGCGGCTGGGGCATCAGCTCGAACTGCGTGACCGAGGCCGCGCCGTGGCGGTTGCTGGTGCCGACGCAGTCGGAGCCCGTGTCGCCGCCGCCGATCACCACCACGTGCTTGCCCTTGGCCAGCGTCTGATTGGTGAGGCGATCGCCCGCCACCGCCTTGTTCTGCTGGCGCAGGAAGTCCATGGCGTAATACACGCCCGACAGCTCGCGGCCGGGTACCGGCAGGTCGCGCGGGGTTTCGGAACCGCCGCTCATCACCACCGCGTCGAACTCGGCCAATAGCGAGTCCGGCGTGCGCACCGTCAGGCCGTCGGCCACGGGATCGCTGGGGTTGCCGATGTAGGTCGACGGCGCGAACTCCACGCCTTCGGCTTCCATCTGCGAGATGCGGCGGTCGATCTGGTGCTTTTCCAGCTTGAAGTCGGGGATGCCGTAGCGCAGCAGGCCGCCGATGCGATCGCTCTTCTCGAACAGCGTCACCGAGTGGCCGGCGCGCGCCAGTTGCTGCGCGCACGCCATGCCGGCGGGGCCGGAGCCCACCACGGCGACCTTCTTGCCGGTCTTGCGCGCCGGCACCTGCGGCGACACCCAGCCCTCGGCCCAGCCCTTGTCGATGATGGCGTGCTCGATGGACTTGATGCCGACAGCGTCGCTGTTGATGTTCAAGGTACAGGCGGCTTCACACGGCGCCGGGCAGATGCGGCCGGTGAACTCGGGGAAGTTGTTGGTGGAGTGCAGCACGTCCAGCGCGCGCTTCCAGTCCTGGCGGTACACCAGGTCATTCCAGTCCGGGATGATGTTGTTGACCGGGCAGCCGTTGTTGCAGAACGGGATGCCGCAGTCCATGCAGCGCGCCGCCTGCTGCTTGGCTTGGTCGTCGCTCAGGTGCAGCACGAATTCGCGCCAGTTCTTCAGCCGCTTCTGCGGGGCCTCGGAGGCCTCCTGCAGACGCTGAAATTCCATAAAGCCGGTTATCTTTCCCATGGTATCCCTCACGCAGCCAGTTGTTGCGGGTTGGCTGCACGCCACATTTCACCCAATGCGCGGCGGTAGTCCGTCGGCATGATTTTCACGAATTTGCCGCGCGAGGCTTCCCAGTCGCCCAGGATTTCGCGGGCGCGGAAGCTGCCGGTGTAGCGGAAGTGGTCTTCCACCAGGCGGCGCAGGATGGTTTCGTCCGTTTCGCGTTCGCCGCCGCGCTGCGCGCTGTGCCAGACGTCGATGTTGTTCTGGGCAAGCTGTTCCGCGTGCGGCACGATGCTTTCCAGTTCGACCATGGACAGGTTGGCGCGCTGCTTGAGCGTGCGTTCCGGATCCCACACATAGGCCACGCCGCCCGACATGCCGGCCGCGAAGTTGCGGCCGGTGGCGCCCAGCACCACGACGGTGCCGCCGGTCATGTATTCGCAGCCGTGGTCGCCGGTGCCTTCGACAACGGTGGCCGCGCCCGAGTTGCGCACGGCGAAGCGTTCGCCGGCCACGCCGTTGAAGAACGCCTCGCCCGCCAGCGCGCCGTACAGCACGGTGTTGCCGGCGATGATGTGGTCGGGACCGAAGCCGCGGAAGTCGTTGGGCGAGCGCACGATGATGCGTCCGCCGGACAGGCCCTTGCCGACGTAGTCGTTGCCTTCGCCCACCAGGTCCATCGTGATGCCGTGGGCCAGGAACGCGCCGAAGCTCTGGCCGGCGGTGCCGTTGCACTGGATGTGGATGGTGTCGTCCGGCAGGCCCTCATGGCCGTAGCGCGAAGCCACCGCGCCCGACAGCATGGCGCCGATGGTGCGGTTGCGGTTGCGCACGGGGACGATGAACGAAACCTTCTCGCCGCGTTCCAGTGCCGGCTTGCTGCGCTCGATCAACTGGTGGTCCAGCGCGCCGGCCAGGCCGTGGTCCTGCTCTTCGGTCTGACGCACGTCGGCGTCGGACTGGGTTTGATGGAATACGCGGGCAAAGTCCAGGCCCTGGGCCTTCCAGTGTTCCACGCCCGAACGCATGTCCAGCAGGTCGGCGCGGCCGATCAGGTCGTCGAACTTGCGGATGCCCAATTGGGCCATGATTTCGCGCACTTCCTCGGCGATGAAGAAGAAGAAGTTCACGACGTGCTCGGGCTTGCCCTGGAATTTCTTGCGCAGGACCGGGTCCTGCGTGGCCACGCCCACCGGGCAGGTGTTCAGGTGGCACTTGCGCATCATGATGCAGCCTTCCACGACCAGCGGCGCGGTGGCGAAGCCGAATTCGTCGGCGCCCAGGAGCGCGCCGATGACGACGTCGCGGCCGGTCTTCATCTGGCCGTCGGCCTGCACGCGGATGCGGCTGCGCAGGCGGTTGAGCACCAGCGTCTGCTGGGTTTCGGCCAAGCCCAGTTCCCAGGGCGTGCCCACGTGCTTGATGGACGACACCGGGGACGCGCCCGTGCCGCCATCATGGCCGGCGATCACGACGTGGTCGGCCTTGGCCTTGGCCACGCCCGCGGCCACCGTGCCCACGCCCACTTCGGACACCAGCTTGACCGACACCGAGGCCTTGGCGTTCACGTTCTTCAGGTCGTGGATCAGCTGGGCCAGGTCTTCGATCGAGTAGATGTCGTGGTGCGGCGGGGGCGAGATCAGGCCCACGCCCGGCACCGAGTAGCGCAGCTTGGCGATGTATTCGGACACTTTGTGGCCGGGCAATTGGCCGCCTTCGCCGGGCTTGGCGCCTTGCGCCATCTTGATCTGGATCTGGTCGGCCGACGACAGGTATTCGGCGGTCACGCCGAAACGGCCCGACGCCACTTGCTTGATCTTCGAGCGCAGCGAGTCGCCCTTCTTCAGTTCGACGTCGGCTTCGATGCGGTCCGTGCCCAGCACCGAGGCCAGCGTGTCGCCGTCCTTGATGGTGCTCTTGCCTTCGCGCATTTCGGCGCGGTAGCGCAGTTCGTCCTCGCCGCCTTCGCCGGTGTTGGACTTGCCGCCGATGCGGTTCATGGCCACGGCCAGCACCGAGTGCGCCTCGGTGGAGATCGAGCCCAGCGACATGGCGCCGGTGGCGAAACGCTTGACGATGTCCTTGGCGGATTCGACGTCGTCCAGCGGAATGGCGCGCGACGGGTCGAAGCGGAACTCGAACAGGCCGCGCAGGGTCATGTGGCGACGGCTCTGGTCGTTGATGATCTGCGCGTATTCCTTGTACGTGCGGTAGTTGTTGGCGCGCGAGGCGTGCTGCAGCTTGGCGATGGAATCCGGCGTCCACATGTGCTCTTCGCCGCGTACGCGGTAGGCATATTCGCCACCCGCGTCCAGGTCGTTGGCCAGGACCGGATCGGTGCTGAAGGCGGCGCGGTGCTGGCGCAGCGCTTCCTCGGCCACCTGGAAGATGCCGATGCCTTCGATGTTGGAGGCGGTGCCGGTGAAGTACTTGTTCACCAGGGCGGTCTGCAGGCCCACGGCTTCGAAGATCTGCGCGCCGGTGTAGGACATATAGGTGGAAATGCCCATCTTGGACATGACCTTGTTCAGGCCCTTGCCGATGGCCTTGATGAAGTTCTTGACCGCCTTTTCGGGGTCGTTCATCTTGCCCAGCGATTCCAGCGCCAGGTAGGGGTGGATGGCTTCGGCGCCGTAACCGCCCAGCAGCGCGAAGTGGTGCACTTCGCGCGCCGAGCCGGTTTCCACGACCAGGCCGGTATTGGTGCGCAGGCCGGCGCGGATCAGGTGCTGGTGGACCGCGGACGTCGCCAGCAGCGCGGGGATGGCCACGCGCTCGCTGTCGACCAGGCGGTCGGACACGATCAGGATGTTGTAGCCGCTGCGCACCGCGTCGACGGCGCGCGCGCACAGCGCAGCCACGCGGGCTTCGATGCCCTCGGGGCCCCAGGCGGCGGGATAGGTGATGTCCAGCTCAAAGCTGCGGAACTTCTTGCCCGTGACCTGCTCGATGTCGCGGATCTGCGCCATGGCGGCGAAGTCCAGCACCGGCTGGGACACTTCCAGGCGCAGCGGCGGATTGACGTTGTTGATGTCCAGCAGGTTCGGCTTGGGGCCGATGAAGGACACCAGCGACATCACCAGCTGTTCGCGGATGGGGTCGATCGGCGGGTTGGTGACCTGCGCGAACAGTTGGCGGAAGTAGTTGTAGAACGGCTTGGCGCGGTCGGACAGCACGGCCAGCGGGGCGTCGTTGCCCATCGAGCCGATGACTTCCTCGCCCGTCGAGGCCATGGGCTCCAGAATGAACTTGTAGTCTTCCTGGGTCCAGCCGAAGGCTTGCTGGCGGTCCAGCAGCGACACCGGCGATTGCGTGGCAACGGCGGCCTGGCGCGGCGCCGGCAGCGATTCCAGCTTGATCTGCAGGCGTTCGATCCACTGGCGGTAAGGCCGGTTGTTGGCCAGTTGCAGCTTGATCTCGGCGTCGTCGATGATGCGGCCCTGTTCCAGGTCGATCAGGAACATCTTGCCCGGCTGCAGGCGCCACTTCTTGACGATGCGGTTTTCGGGGATGGACAGCGTGCCGGCTTCGGACGCCAGGATGACCATATCGTCATCGGTGACCAGGTAGCGGGCCGGACGCAGGCCGTTGCGGTCCAGGGTGGCGCCGATCTGGCGGCCGTCGGTGAACGCGACCGCGGCGGGGCCGTCCCACGGCTCCATCATGGCGGCGTGGTATTCGTAGAAAGCGCGGCGGCTTTCGTCCATCTGCGTGTGCTGTTCCCAGGCTTCCGGGATCATCATCATCATGGCGTGGGCCAGCGAGTAGCCCGAATTCACCAGCAGTTCCAGGCAGTTGTCGAACGTGGCGGTGTCCGACTGGCCTTCGTAGACGATGGGGTACAGCTTCTTCAGGTCGTCGCCCAGCACGGCCGACTGCATCATGCCTTCGCGCGCGCGCAGCCAGTTGAAGTTGCCCTTGACCGTGTTGATTTCGCCGTTGTGGGCGATCATGCGGTACGGGTGGGCCAGCGGCCAGGCCGGGAAGGTGTTGGTCGAGAAGCGCTGGTGCACCAGCGCCAGGGCGGACACCGTGCGGGTATCGGCCAGGTCGCGGTAGTAGCGGCCGACCTGGTCGGCCAGCAGCAGGCCCTTGTAGACCACGGTGCGCACCGAGGCCGAAGGCACGAAGTATTCCTTGCCGTGCGCCAGATGCATGTTCTGGATGGCGTGGCTGGCGGTCTTGCGGATCACGTACAGCTTGCGCTCCAGCGCGTCCGGCACCATCACGTCGGCGCCGCGGCCGATGAACAACTGGCGGATCACGGGTTCGCAGGCGCGCACGGTGGGCGACATGGGCATGTCCACGTCCACCGGCACGTCGCGCCAGCCCAGGACGACCTGGCCCTCGGCGCGCACGGAGCGTTCCAGTTCCTGTTCGCAGGCCAGGCGCGAAGCCGTTTCCTTGGGCAGGAACACCATGGCCACGCCGTACTCGCCGGGAGGCGGCAGCGTGATGCCTTGATGGCCGAGTTCGTCGCGGTAGAGCGTGTCGGGGATCTGGATCAGGATGCCGGCGCCGTCGCCCATCAGCTTGTCCGCGCCGACCGCGCCGCGGTGGTCCAGGTTTTCCAGGATTTTCAGGCCCTGCTGGATGATGGCGTGGCTTTTTTTGCCCTTGATGTGGGCCACGAAACCGACGCCGCAGGCGTCATGTTCGTTCTTGGGGTTGTACAGACCCTGGGCGGAAGGCAGCCCGATGCGGCTGGCATCGATGGGGGTCGCCTTGGGCGGGGGACAGGAGTCGATCGGGGTAATTTGGGGCATGGCGCGCTCCGCAGTGGGCCTGCGTCGTAATGTTGCAGTGCAGGAGACGGACAATACCCCCGGTGGGAGTAGGGTGCAATAGGAATAAATAGGGTGTGTCCCTATTTATATATATGGCTTGTCATTCTTCGTTAATTCGGTGACGCATCATGAGCCGCGCCACACGGGGCTTGCCGCTGGGGTATACACCAGGAGGGTGCCTCCACGCCTGGGAAATGGCCATTTTTCCGAT
Organism: Achromobacter sp. D7-1; assembly: GCF_059760445.1. Classification (NCBI taxonomy): domain Bacteria; kingdom Pseudomonadati; phylum Pseudomonadota; class Betaproteobacteria; order Burkholderiales; family Alcaligenaceae; genus Achromobacter; species Achromobacter sp. D7-1. The sequence continues at coordinate 55,736 of NZ_JCBAMT010000003.1, forward strand.
TATACGTCCCCAATTTAATGGGGAATTTTGCAGGTATGAAGCGATGCTTGGCGTTGCGGAAATGCAAATGCATCCGCCGGCCTGCGCTGCCGCGGCCGGAAAAAATGAAGAACCCGCCATTCAGGCGGGTCCGCAATCAGGAAGAGGTCGACGTAGGCGTCGTGGTGGGAGGCGCGGAACTCGACTCGGCGTCGGAGGATGCGGCGGCTGGTTTCTTGCGCGGACGTCCGCGCTGGCCGGGGGCGACCCGGCGGCTGGCGGTATGGGCCAAGCTGGCGATGAAAGCGGGACCGCCCAGCGCCCATTGTCCGGAGACCGCCTGGTCGATACGCTGCGTTTCCTCGCGCGACAGGCCGTCCTGCAAGCGCTTGCGGTAATTGGCCTGGCGGTCGAACGGGGTATTGCCACAGGCCCAATAGTCCGCGTGATCCGACTGCCACTGCGCTGGAGCCGCGGTGGTATTGCCGGTATGGCTGGCGGCGGAGGACCAGGGCCAGGAATCCGGATCCTGCGATGCGCCGCTGCGCACCGGATAGGTTTCCAGCCAGACCAGGGATGGCAGCACCCAGGCGCCCGGCTCCAGCAAGGCCGAGCGGTAGCGGCCCGCGAAGACCCGGCCGCCGCGCAGACGCGCCGCCAGGTTGCGGCCCAGCGTTTGCATGAGGCGGGGCAGGCCTTCCTCGTCCGCGGGCGTGGCCAGCAGCAGGATGCGGTCATTGGCCAGCAGCCAGCCGTGAACCGAGACGCGGTGGCGTTGGGCGGATTCGCCTAGCCACGTAGCCAGTTGGTTCAAGATGTCGGCCGGCGCGGGTTGCGACGGCGCCGCCAGCGGCTGGATGAAGTTGGCCTGCACCAGTTGGGGCAGCCCAGGGGCGTACAGACGGGGCAGACGGGCCATAGTGTCAGGACTTGCGTATCTGGAAGAACGGGTTGTCTTCGCTCACGGTATATAAATAGTGCCACGGTGGGCGCTGGTCAAGTCCCGTGATCATGTCGGGGCAGGAAATCGCTTTTTTTTCTGTCGTTCGTACCCCATAAAGCCCAGGTTAACATTCGGCGACGGAACGTCGCACCGTGGGTATCCCCTAATCCGCGGGCGTTTTTTCCGACCCCTACGACCGGAGGAAAGCAATGGCAGTCGCCCTGGAACTCATTTCGCAGCATCGCTGCTTCGGCGGCTGGCAGCGCTATTACCGCCACGAGTCCGCGGAGATCGGCCTGCCCATGCGCTTCTCCGTCTACGTGCCGCCGCAGGCAGAACAAGGTCCAGTGCCGGTGCTGTTCTACCTGGCCGGCCTGACCTGCACGGAAGAAACCTTCATGATCAAGGCGGGCGCGCAGCGCTTGGCCGCGGAGCTGGGCGTCATGCTGGTCGCTCCGGACACCAGCCCGCGCGGCGCCAATGTGCCTGGCGAGGAAGAAAGCTGGGATCTGGGTACCGGCGCGGGCTTCTACGTGGACGCCACCACGCCCGCCTGGCGCGGCCACTACCGCATGTACAGCTATGTGACGCAGGAACTGCACGGCATCGTCACCGGCGAGGCGCTGCCCGGCGACGCCTCGCGCACCGGCATCTTCGGCCATTCCATGGGCGGCCATGGCGCGCTGGTGCTGGCGCTGCGCAACCCCGGCAAGTTCCGCTCGGTGTCGGCGTTCGCGCCTATCGCCGCGCCCAGCCAGTGCCCCTGGGGCAAGAAGGCGTTCGGCGCTTACCTGGGCGACAAAGTCGAGGATTGGGCCTCTTACGACGCGTCCGCGTTGATGCGGGGCGCGGCCAACCCGTTCCCCGCCGGCATCCTGATCGATCAGGGCGAGTCGGATCAGTTCCTGGCCGAACAGTTGTATCCCGAGGTATTCGAGGCGGCCTGCGCCGCCGCTGGGCAGCCGCTGGACCTGCGACGCCACCCGGGCTACGACCACGGCTACTACTTCATCTCGACCTTCATCGAGGATCACATCCGGTTTCACGTCGAGCGGCTTGGAAAACCGGCGCCCTGAGGGGGCGCTTCTATACTGGCGAGCCTGCCGCCGCAGGCTTATATCGCGCCCCGGGGCGCCGCCTGCGGTCTGTGCTCAATAGGAAACGCCTGATTTGATCAACGGAATCGCTCCCTTCGTCTGGATACTGTTGGGCGCCGTCGTCGTCCTGCTGCCTGGCATCGTCATGCTGCTGGGCCGCGGCGGCCCGCGCGACGAGCGCGGCCGCAAGGTGTTCCAGTTCCGGCCGGTGCGGCGCTTGTTCGGCCTGATGCTGGTGCTGCTGGGCTGTGTGTCCGGCCTGCTGGCGCTGTCGCTGGTGCAGTTCTTCCGCCTGACGGCCGACGAGCCGGTGGCGCGCATCGAAGTCCGCCAGGTGGCCGACGGCCAGTTCCAGGTCAACGCCAGCGCGCCCGGCACCGGGAGCAAGCAGTACGTGCTCTACGGCGACCAGTGGCAGATCGACGCGCGGGTGGTGCGCTGGCGCTTGCCGGCGTTGATGGCCGGCGTGCCGCCGCTGTATCGGCTGGAACGCTTGTCCGGCCGCTATAGCGACGCGGCGCGAGAGGCCTCGGCCACGCGTTCGGTGCATGCGCTGGACGACTGGCCGGCGCCTGATCTGGCGTCGCTGAAGAAGAATTTCCCGAACTGGTTCCCCTTTGTCGATGTCCAATTTGGCAGCGGCGCGTATATGCCGATGTTCGACGGTGCGCGTTACCAGGTACTGATGGATCCGCGCGGGGCGCTGTTCGTGCGGCCCGACGGCGAGGCCACGGCCGAAGGCCTGAAACGTCTGGGCTGGTAGTGGCGCTTCCGCACCGCGTCCGCTGAGCGGGCTGGCTGCCCAGTGGGACGCGTGTGGCCCTCGGCGTGTCACGGCGAGGTAACGATGGCCCCGCTACATCAAAAAATAAATGGGGACATATTTCGATCAAGGAAACTTTGACGCGCCGCAATAGTCGAATTAGCACTCCCAATACTAGAGTGCTAACATCGAATCCATGTCGTTATCCCTTCGCCATCCGGAGACCCCCGCTATGAAGCAACCCAGTACCTCGTTGGCCGCTTCCGGCAACGCCCTGGCGTTGGCCATTGCCAATCCGGGCGCACTTGGCACGATCGACGCTTATATCTCCTCGGTCAACCGCCTGCCGGTCTTGTCCGCGGAACGTGAAACCGAGCTTGGCCGCCGCCTGCGCGACCAGGAAGACCTGGGCGCCGCGCGCGAACTGATTCTGTCGCACCTGCGCCTGGTGGTGTCGGTGGCCCGCCAGTACCTGGGCTACGGATTGCCGCATGCCGATCTCATCCAGGAAGGCAACGTCGGCCTGATGAAGGCCGTCAAGCGCTTCGACCCCGAGCGCGGCGTGCGCCTGGTGTCGTTCGCCGTGCACTGGATCAAGGCCGAAATCCACGAATACATCATCCGCAACTGGCGCCTGGTGAAGGTTGCGACCACCAAGGCCCAGCGTAAGCTGTTCTTCAATCTGCGCAGCATGCGTCCCGACGGCCAGACGTTGGATCCGGACCAGGTCGATCACATCGCGCGCGAATTGAACGTGCGCCGCGAGGACGTCAGCGAAATGGAAGTGCGCCTGTCCGGCCGCGACATGTCGCTGGAAAACCAGGACGACGACGATGACAGCTACGCGCCCATCGCCTACCTGTCCGACGAAGGCCGCCAGGAACCCACCCGGGTGCTGGAACGTGCCGCCCGCGACCAGTTGCAAAGCGCCGGCCTGACCGACGCGCTGCAAGCGCTGGACCCGCGTTCGCGCCGCATCGTTGAGGCCCGCTGGCTGCAGGATGACGGCGGCGCCACGCTGCACGAACTGGCGCAGGAGTTCGGCGTGTCGGCCGAGCGCATCCGCCAGATCGAGGCGGCTGCCCTGAAAAAGATGCGCGGCAATCTCGCGTCCTGAGCCTGCTTGAGCCACGCAAAGGGCCGCTGATCGCGGCCCTTTTGCTTTTCCGGCGGACCCGCGGCCGCGCATGAATAAATTGATACAAATTCGAGCGGAAATTTTGCGCGGCGCAAGAAACTTAATGAGGATCGCCCCGCCTAACTTCATGTAGACCGCGAACTTCGGTTAGCAGTCTTGTCATCCGTCTCGGCTTCTCCTCTTTCCCCTCCCCTATGAGACGGATGCTTGCGGGGCACCATGCATATCTGGTGCCCCGTTTTTTATGCGCGTCCGGTTTGGGATGGCGGGCTCGGCGTACGCCATGCGGTGCCGGCGCGAAAAAGGGCGACTTGCCTAGGCCGCCTGGGCGTTGTCGGCAGCCGCCTTGGCGCCATGCCACAGCGCGTCCTGCACGCGCCGCACGCCGGTGGCCATCGAACCGTCCTGGTACAGCTTGATCCAGCGATAGCCGGGCGCCATGTTGTCCACCACGTGCTTGCCATCGCGGATGCTGAACTGAAAGCAGGTCGACGGCGTGGCCAGCATGCGCAGGTTGTGGCGGCGACGGTCGAATTCGTGATGCACATGGCCCCACAGCAGCACGCGGACCTGCGGCCAGCGCGTCAGCAGTTTGAAGAGCGCCTGCGGGTTGTCGATCATCATCGAATCGTGCCAGTGGCTGTCGATCTGCATGGGATTGTGATGCATGGCGATCAGCGTGTGGCGGCCCGGCGTCTCGGCCAGCGCGGCTTCCAGCAGGTCGAGCTGGCTCGCGGGCAGATGGCCGGCGTTGGAGCCGGGCACGGTGGTGTCCAGCGCGACCACGCGCCAGGCGCCCACGTCGGTCACAGGAACCGACCATTGCGGCAGTTCCTGGCGCATCACGGCCGGCAGGTCATGGTTGCCCGGCAGGCAGCGGATGCTGGCCTGCGCCAGGGCGGGCGCCTCGGATAGAACGCGCGCCAGTCGGCGATAGGCCGCGGCCTCGCCGTCCTGGGACATGTCGCCGGTGGCCAGCAGCAGATCGGGATGCTTGCCGTCCGCTTCGATCTGGCGCAGTACCGCGCGCAGGCTGGCGTCCGTGTTGACGCCCAGCATCGAGGTTTCGGGCTCGCCGAACAGATGGCTGTCGGTCAGCTGGACCAGCATGGCGGGCGCGTCGTCGCGCCGGGTCAAGGAATGGATCCGGGCCAAGTGCCGCTCCTGCAAAGTTTTTGTGCGATTCCACATTACCCAAAAAACACGGCGCGACGCGTATCGCTTGTCCGCATTGGGGTAACGAAACGTGCATTCTCCACGATTCCAGACAGTTTCCGGCCCGATCGCGGGGGAAAAAGCCGCTATTCTTGTGGAACTTCACACAAGCTCCACCAACAGAACATGGATGTAGGTTTTCTCGTATTCGGCCTGGCAGGCTTGCTGACGCTGGTCTGTTTCATGCCGCCTTTGGCGGGCCGTCTCAAGCTGCCCTACTCGGTGCTGCTGGCCATCGTCGGCTGTCTGCTAGGCATCATCGTGCACGTGCATGGCTGGGCGCCCAGCTGGATCGGTGACTTCCTGGACTCGCTGGAACGCTTCGAGATCTCGTCCGAAACCTTCCTGATGGTGTTCCTGCCGGTGCTCTTGTTCGAGACCGCGCTGTCCATGAACGTGCGGCGCCTGATGGACGACATCGGCCCCATCCTCATGATGGCCATCGTGGCCGTGGTGGTCTGCACCGTGGTGGTCGGGCTGACGCTGGACGCCATCTCGCCCTACGGCCTGGTAGTCTGCCTGTTGCTGGGCGCCATCGTCGCCACCACCGACCCCGTGGCCGTGGTGGGTATCTTCCGCGAAGTGGGCGCGCCCAAGCGCCTGACTACCCTGGTCGAAGGCGAAAGCCTGTTCAACGACGCGGCCTCGATCGCCTTGTACTCGGTGCTGCTGGCCGTCCTGGGCGGCCACGGCGAACTCACTGCCAGCGGCATCTTCAACGACTTCATCGTGCACTTCATCGGCGGCGGCGTGGCCGGCTTCGCCATGGGCCGGCTGGCCTGCTTCCTGTTCGCCTGGCTGCGCGGCTTTCCCACCGCGGAAATCACGCTGACGCTGACACTGGCCTACCTGTCCTTCTTCATTTCCGAGCACTACCTGAACGTGTCGGGCGTGGTCGCCACCGTGATCGCCGGTCTGGTGGTCGGGTCCACCGGGCGCACGCGCATGTCACCCACCACCTTCGAGTACCTGTCCAGCGCCTGGGAGCAATTCGGGTTCTGGGCCAATTCGCTGATTTTCCTGTTCGCGGCCATGCTGATTCCCAAGCTGATGGCGGCCGCCGACTGGCAGGAACTGGCGCTGGTGGCGGTGGTGTTCGTGGCGACGCTGGTGGCGCGCGCCATCGTCGTCTTCGGGCTGCTGCCCTTGTTGGGGCTGACCCGGCTGGGAACCAAGGTCAGCAACCCCTATAAGGTCGTCATGCTGTGGGGCGGCCTGCGCGGCGCCGTGTCGCTGGCGCTGGCACTGGCCGTGACCGAGCAGACCGGGGTGGCCGAAGAGGCGCGGCAATTCATCGCGGTGGCCACCACCAGCTATGTGCTGCTGACCTTGTTCATCAACGGCATCAGCCTGCGCCCGCTGATCCGCATGTTGGGCCTGAACCAGCTGTCGCCGGTGGAACGCACCATCCGCAATCAGGCCCTGGCGGTGGCGCTGGAAGACCTGCAGGGCAAGACCGAAGAGGTCGCCAAGACCGAGCACATCGGCACCGAGGTCCGCGACCGCATCCGCGCCGTGTTCGATGCCAGCCTGACCAGCGTGCACGACGGCCAGGTCAGCCAGATGACCGACGACCAGCGCGTGTCGGTAGGCCTGGCCATCGTGGCCCAGCGCGAAGAGGAAATGTTCTTCGACATTCTGAAGGCGCAGATCGTGGACTGGCGCATGGCCGAAACCCTGCTGGCGCGGGCGGAAAGGCTGGAGGACGCGATCCGGCTGGGCGGCATCCCCGGCTTCGAGCGCGCCATTGTCGCCGACGTGCGCTATTCCACCGGTTTCCGCCTGGCCCTGCGCCTGCACTACCTGTTCGGCTTCCAGGGCTGGCTGGCGCGCGAACTGGGCCAGCGCTTCGCCAACCTGATGAGCAAGCGGTCGGTGGCGCAACGCCTGATCGCCTTCGCGCGCGAACAGATCACGCCGCTGCTGGGCGAGGAAGCCACGCAGCGCATCGTGTCCCTGCACCAGCGCCGCCTGGACCTGATCGAAAACGCCATGCAGGCCCTGAACCTGCAATACCCGTCCTACGCGCAGTGGCTGCAGGAAAGCTACCTGGGCCGCGTGGCCCGCGAAATGGAGCGCATCCGCTACCGCGACATGCTGGAGCAGTTCCTGATCAGCGGCGAGGTGTACGCGGACCTGATGGCGCAGTTGAAGAGTCGCTGGGCCCACATCGACAAGCATCCGCCGCTGGACATCGAAATGAGTGCGGCCGAACTGATCAAGCGCGTGCCGCTGTTCGAAGGCCTGTCCGCGGACTCTTTGCGCGCCATCAGCAAGCTGCTCAAGCCGCGCCTGGCGCTGCCGGACCAGCGTGTGCTGACCAAGGGCCGTCACGGCGAAGAGATGTGTTTCGTGGCCTCGGGCGCCGTGGCGGTGCATCTGCCCGACAACACCATGATCGAACTGGGCAGCGGCGAATTCTTCGGCGAACTCGGCCTGCTGGGCGAACAGCAGCTGATGCCGGAAGTGACGTCGCTGGGCTACAGCAAGCTGCTGATGCTGTCCTCGCGCGATTTCCACGCCCTGCTGGCGCGTGACGAGCATCTGCGCGAACGCATCCAGGTCGTGGCCAAGCAGCGCTTGCGCGCGATCGAAGTGTGGAAGCAGTTTTCGCAGGCCAATGCGGCGCCCGCCCCAGTCCCCGCGCCGGTGTCGGCGCCGACACCGGCCCAGGCCGCCGAGGCTGCGGAAGCGGCGGGCGCTGCGTCGGGCTCCGACGTGCTTGCGGCTCGCGAGGCGCGGGGCGCGGACGCGCCAGCCGCAAGCGACGTCCGGGACAACCCCGCGGATAGTCCCGCAGACAACCCGGTGGACAAGCCCGCGAATACCCCGCCTTTGGGCGAGCCGGGCATCGTTCCGCGCTAACGCTAGCCCCCGTGGATGCCCGCGCATCCGCGGGACGGGATGCTAGGCCGGGATTTCGCCTGCCGCGCGGCGCTGCATGATGTCTTCGATGATCACCAGCGCCGCTTCCAGCGTGAATTCGCCTTCCGCGATCTGACGCACGGCGGCGGCCGCGTCGATGGTGGCAATCTCCATTACCTCGCCATCCCGGTTGGCGGGACGGGCATCAGCCGCGAGCACGCAGGTGCTGGTCAGGACGTCTTCCACCTGATAGCCCTCGGGCAGGCGGCGATGGATGCGCAGGATGGTGCGCAGGGGAGAACGCCGCTGCAGGTCGGGCTCGTCCAGTCCCGCTTCTTCGCCGCATTCGCGCACCAGTGCCAGTTCCAGGTCTTCGCGGCTGCCGGCCAGGCCGCCGACCAGTGTGTCCCACATACCGGGATCGGTCGACTTGCTGAGTGCACGTCGCGCGACCCACAGGCGGCCATCCGGCGTCCAGGCATTCAGATGCACGGCCTTGGTAAGCAGGCCCAGCGGCCGCACCGCCGCGCGTTCGATCACTCCCAGCGCATCGTCGCCATCCAAAACATCCAGCAATTCGTCGCGCCAGCCGCGCAGGCAGTTGGCTTGGCGCAACAGTTGTGCGGCTTGTTCGAGCACGCTGTTCAGGTCTGCGCCGGGTTGCAGGTCCGCCCCGATGCGCAAGGTTTCACCGTCCGTCACGATGCCGGGCGCGTCGCGCAACGCGTCGCACGCCGCATGCGTGGCCCAGCCGCAGCGGCGCCCCGCTATATATAAAGCGCGCGCGCCTTCGGGGGCGGGCTCTTGCGCGCGGGCGCGCAGGTCGGCGTACAAGTCGGACAACTGCTTGGGCATCGTGGGACCGTGGTGATGATGTTGCCGACGATTTTATGCCACCCTGTTTTACGGCGCGCGGTCAAGGGGCGCGGCCAGATGGGGGCGGGGCCGATGAATTCAAGGGCGCTAACTTACATCTGTTTGCGCGTCCGCTATAATCCGGCAGTTTCTTTGTGATTTCGAGTGGGAACGACAGGGGCCGCTCTATCTCCCTGCCACGCCCTACCATCTAATAATTGCGCGTTGCCCGGTTCCGGCGACTTCCGCCACTAGCGAACGGACCTTCGCGCCGTGTTTCGAGGTAAGCATGAAGAAGTGGAGAGGGATACTGGGGGCTTGTGCGATGCTGATTGGCAGCGTGGCAGGTGCTCAGGTGCAAGACATGCCCGGCGGCCCGAAGGTCAATCAGCTCAACCTGCATGAAGGTGTCACGGCGATCTCGCGCGACATCATGTGGTTGCATTGGATGTTGCTCACGATCTGTATCGTGATCTTCATCGGCGTCTTCGGAGTGATGTTCTACTCCATCTGGGCGCACCGCAAATCCAGGGGCCACAAGGCCGCGACCTTCCATGAGCATCTGGGCGTGGAAGTTGCCTGGACCGTCATCCCGTTCATCATCGTCATCGCCATGGCGTTGCCCGCCACCAAGACGGTGGTCGCGATGAAAGACACCTCCAGCGCCGACCTCACCGTGAAGGTCACCGGCTATCAATGGAAGTGGGGCTACGAATACCTCGACGGCTCGGCCACCGGCATCAAGTTCCTCTCCACGCTGTCCACGCCGCGCGCGCAGATCGAGAACCGCGAGCCCAAGGGCGAGTTCTACCTGATGGAAGTGGACAACCACCTGGTCGTCCCCGCGAACAAGAAAGTCCGTATCGTGCTGACCGCGGCCGACGTCATCCACTCCTGGATGATTCCGGACTTCGGCGTGAAGCAGGACGCCATCCCCGGCTTCCTGCGCGATACCTGGTTCAACGCGGACAAGCCCGGTATCTACCGTGGCCAGTGCGCGGAACTGTGCGGCAAGGATCACGCATTCATGCCCATCGTCGTGGAAGTCATGGCGCAAGCCGACTACGATAAGTGGGTTGAAGACCAAAAGAAGAAGATGGCGGCAAACGCCGACGATCCCAATAAAGAGTGGACGGAAGCCGAACTGGTTGCCCGCGGCGAAAAGGTTTTCGCGGCGAATTGCGTGGCCTGTCACCAGGCCAACGGCAAGGGCATCCCGGGCAGTTTCCCCCCGCTCGACGGAGACAAGGTTGTTCTGGGCCCGAAGGCGGAACAGATCAACACCGTGCTGAAGGGCAAGCCCGGCACCGCGATGGCGGCATTCGGCGGGCAGCTCAACGATGTCGAGATCGCAGCGGTCATCAGCTATACGCGCCATGCCTGGAGCAATGCAGGCAAGGGGCAGGACCCGACGGTTCTACCGAAGGACGTGGCGGCTGCGCGCTGATTGCGCGCGCCTGGTCACACCCTCGCAGAACCGGTTCCGTTTAGTTAGAGATACCCTGCCGGCCCCGTGAATCGGGCCCGGCACTCAGCAGGAAGGAGTCCATCATGAGCAGCGTCACTGTAGACCACGTGTCGCCGGGCCACGGCCACGGTCACGATGACCACCACCACGCCATCCCCACCGGTTGGCGCCGCTGGCTTTTCGCCACGAACCACAAAGACATCGGGACGATGTATCTCATCTTCTCGTTCGTCATGCTGCTGGAAGGCGGCACGCTGGCACTGCTGCTGCGCACCGAGCTCTTCGAGCCGGGCCTGCAGTTCTTCCGCCCCGAACTCTTCAACCAGTTCACCACCATGCACGGCCTCGTCATGGTGTTCGGCGCGGTCATGCCGGCCTTCGTGGGCTTCGCCAACTGGATGATCCCGATGCAGATCGGCGCCTCCGACATGGCGTTCGCCCGCATGAACAACTTCAGCTTCTGGCTGCTGCCGGTGGCCGCGATCATGCTGACCGCGTCGTTCTTCGTGCCTGGCGGCGCCACCGCGGCCGGCTGGACGCTGTACGCACCCTTGTCGCTGCAGATGGGTCCGGGCATGGACCTGGCGATCTTCGCGCTGCACATCATGGGCGCTTCGTCCATCATGGGCGCGATCAACATCATCGTCACCATCCTGAACATGCGCGCGCCCGGCCTGACGCTGATGAAGATGCCGCTGTTCTGCTGGACCTGGCTGATCACCGCCTTCCTGCTGCTGGCCGTGATGCCGGTGCTGGCCGCCGCCATCACCATGGTGCTGACCGACCGCCATTTCGGCACGGGCTTCTTCAACGCCGCCGCCGGCGGTGACCCGGTCCTGTACCAGCACGTGTTCTGGTTCTTCGGGCACCCCGAGGTCTACATCATGATCTTGCCGGCGTTCGGCATCGTGTCGGCCATCGTGCCCGCGTTCGCCCGCAAGAAGCTGTTCGGCTACGCCTCCATGGTCTACGCCACCGCTTCGATCGCCGTGCTGTCCTTCATCGTGTGGGCGCACCACATGTTCACCACCGGCATGCCGGTGACGGGCCAGCTCTACTTCATGTACGCCACCATGCTCATCTCCATCCCCACCGGGGTGAAGGTGTTCAACTGGGTCGCCACCATGTGGCGCGGCTCCATGACGTTCGAGACGCCCATGCTGTTCTCGATCGGCTTCATCTTCGTGTTCACCATGGGCGGCTTTACCGGGCTGATCCTGTCGGTGGCTCCGATCGACATCCAGGTCCATGACACCTACTACGTGGTCGCGCACTTCCACTACGTGCTGGTGGCGGGCTCGCTGTTCGCCCTGTTCGCTGGCGCCTACTACTGGGTGCCCAAGTGGACGGGCCGCATGTACAGCGAAAAGCTGGGCAAGCTGCACTTCTGGTCGACGCTGATTTCGTTCAACGTCACCTTCTTCCCGATGCACTTCCTGGGCCTGGCAGGCATGCCGCGCCGCTATGCCGACTACGCCGGCCAGTTCACGACTTTCCACCAGATGGCGACCATAGGCGCGTTCTGGTTCGGCCTGTCGCAGCTGATCTTCCTGTGGGCGATGGTGCGTTGCTACCGCGGCAAGGGCGACGTCGCTTCGGCCAAGCCGTGGGAAGGCGCCGAAGGCCTGGAATGGACCGTGCCGTCGCCCGCGCCTTTCCACACCTTCGAAACCCCGCCCGAAGTGAAGTGAAGCAGCCTTTCATGTTCCAGGTAGCACAGCAATGACACCCGAGCAGCGCCGCCGCAACAAGATCGCAGGTCTGGTCCTGCTGGCTTTCGTCATCGCCGTGTTTGCCTGGACCGTGTTGCGCGGCTCGGCGCTGTTGTCCGGCGTCGCCGTTAGCTAGGCGCAGGCCATGAGCGACGACCTGCGCGAAACCTCCCAGCGCAAGCTGAGTTTCCTTCAGACCATGAAGGCGGTGGCGTGGGGGTTTTTCGGGGTGCGCAAGGGGGCGGGCCACCGGGAAGACGTCGCCAAGCTCAACCCGGTCCATGTGATCGTGGCGGGGCTGCTGGCAGCGGCCATCTTCGTTACTGTGCTGGTATTAATTGTGCGTTGGGCCGTTTCCAGCCTGACTTGAATCACTTAATTCTATAAATCTGTACCAGGGAGAAAGCCATGAGTGCAAGCCACTCGGTTCAAGGTAAAGAGGCACCGTACTACTTCGTGCCCGCCGATTCGGGTCATCCCGTGCGTACGGCCGTGGCGCTGCTGTTCATGGGCCTGAGCGCCGCGGCCTGGATCAACGGCGTCAGCTGGGCCAAATGGACCCTGCTGGGGGGCTTCATCGGCCTGATCGTGGTGTTGTACTACTGGTTTGGCGATGCCATCCACGAATCCGAGATCGGCCTGAACAGCAAGCGCATCGACGGTTCCTACCGTTGGGGCATGAGCTGGTTCATCTTCTCGGAAGTCATGTTCTTCGCGGCGTTCTTCGGCGCCCTCTGGTACACGCGCACCATCACCACGCCGTGGCTGGGCGACATGGATCACCGCCTGATGCTGTGGCCCGACTTCCAGGCCGTGTGGCCGAACTTCGGCCCTGCCGGCGTGGTCGAGCACTTCCAGACTGTCGGTCCCTTCTGGCTGCCCACCATCAACACCGCGCTGTTGCTGAGCTCCGGCGTCACGCTGACTATCGCCCACCACGCGTTGCGTGAGAACCATCGCGGCAAGACCATCTTCTGGCTGCTGGCCACGGTCGTGCTGGGCTTCCTCTTCGTGACCTGTCAGGCTTACGAATACCACCATGCCTATACCGAGCTGAACCTGAAGTTCAATTCGGGCGCCTACGGTTCGCTGTTCTACATGCTGACGGGCTTCCACGGCTTCCATGTGCTGCTGGGCGCCACCATGTTGACGGTCATCCTGGTCCGCCTGATCCGCGGCCATTTCACGGCCGATCATCACTTCGGTTTCGAAGGCGCCGCCTGGTACTGGCACTTCGTGGACGTGGTGTGGCTGGGCCTGTACCTGTTCGTGTACTGGTTCTGATCGGTACGCGGAACAAATGAAGCGCGCCAGTTCTTGTGTGAGAACTGGCGCGTTTTACTCATCTGCGATCGTCATGCATTTCCGGGAACCCGCGTCCCGGATGCCTATCTAAGGCCTGTGCTCTCGATCCAGCCCATGTGGTGGGCGAACAGCACGAACAGGAACAGGGCCACCGATAAGCCGATGCGTACCGTCAGCGCGTTGACCGTGCGGCTGGTGGTTCCCTTGTCCCGCATCAGGTAGACCAGGGCCGATGCCAGGCTGGCCAGAATCCCGATGAAGGCCAGGACGACGAAAACGCGCATGGTGGTCTCCGGACGAATCAGAGTAGTTAGTGTAGATATATGGCCCGACCGCATTCAACCCGATACACGGTAGCCGCCTTGCTGTTGCTGGGCGTCGCCGTGATCATCCTGGCATCGCTGGGGCAATGGCAATTGCGCCGTGGCGATGAGCGACGCGCCATTCTGGCCGCTATCGAAGCAGGCCGCAAGCAAGCGCCGCTGCCCTTGACCCCGGCTACCGACCCCGCCCAGATGACCGCCTGGCGTTCGGCCCAGGCCTCCGGGGTCTGGCTGCCGCAATTCAGTGTACTGCTGGACAACCGCAACCACGACGGCAAGCCCGGCTACTGGCTGGCCACGCCGCTGCTGCTGGACGCCGATGCGCGCCGCGCCGTGCTGGTGTTGCGCGGCTGGATTCCGCGCGTCATGGGGACCCAGGGGCAAGGCCCCGCGCAGCCGCCGCTGCCGGCCACGCCTGCGGGGCCGCAGACGGTGACGGGCGAGCTCTCGCCGCGCGTGCCGCGCCTGTTCGAGATCTGGACGCTGGGCGGGGCGGAACAGTCCGCCTTGCCGGCGTCGCTGCCGGCGGCGGATGGCGTCTTGCCCCAGGTGCAGAACCTGCCACTGGACGCATACGCCAAATCCACCGGCCTGGCCCTGCTGCCCACGGTGCTGTCGCAATCCGCCGGCAATGCGGACGATGGCCTGGTGCGGGACTGGCCGCAGCCGTCCGTGGACTTCCAGCAGAACACGTCCTATGCCGTACAGTGGTTTGCTTTTGCCTCGATTGCCGCCGTTGCATGGTTGGTGGTGCTGGGGGGCGCCGTCCGGCGTATGCGGCGCGCACAGAACGCGCCCGGGGCCTGACCGGGGCGCCAACTCTTAACCCGCAAGACGACGACAGGATACATAGTGGCTCGCGATCTTTCCTCTACCAAGCCCGCACGCAAGCGCTCCTTGATGCCGATGCTGCTGGTGTTCCTGTGCTCGCTGGCGCCTATCGTCGCGGCGATCGTGGTGTACATGAATCCGCAGTGGTGGCCCGATGAGTCCAGCAACTACGGCACGCTGCTCAGCCCGCAGCGGCCCATGCCCGTGGCCGAGGAATTGCGCCTGACGACGCTGGACGGCAAACCCTTCGATCTGCAGAGCTTGAAGGGCAAGTGGCTGCTGGTGGCCGCCGATGGCGGCGCTTGCCCGGAAAGCTGCGCCCGCAAGCTCTTCATCGCCCGCAACAGCCACGCCAGCCAGGGCAAGAACGTCGACCGGTTGGCGCGCGTCTGGTTCATCACCGACGATGCCCCGGTGCCGGATAAGGTGCTGGAGGCCTACAAAGGCACGGTCATGGTGCGCGTCAACCCCGACCAATTGGCGCGGTTCCTGCTGGCGCGCGATACCGCTGCGGGCCAGCCGGGGCTGGAGGCGCCGATCTGGGTGATCGACCCGCTGGGCAACCTGATGATGCAGTACCCTGCCGAAGCCGATGGCGTGAAGGTGCGCAAGGACATCAGCAAGCTGGTGTACAGCTCAAGAATAGGTTGATGGGCCCACCCCCGAAGCGCCTGTGGCGCTTGCCCCCTCAGGGGGGCGCCGCGCATGGACTGGCAAAGCCGGCTCCATGGCGGCCCGGACCGGGGCGCATAGTTTTATTGCGTCGTGCGCATTGTGCGCGGCGCCGCAGAGTGGATGTTTATGGAAATCGAACGCATCAAAGCGCGTTATCGCAAGCTGGTCTTCTTTACCTGGTTCCTGACGCTGGACCTGATCATGTTCGGCGCCTTCGTGCGGCTGACGGATTCGGGCCTGGGTTGTCCCGACTGGCCTGGCTGCTACGGCAGCGTGACGCCGCTGGGCGCGATGGGCGACATCCACGAAGCATCGCAGGCCATGCCGTTCGGCCCGGTCACGCTATCCAAGGCCTGGATCGAAATGATCCACCGCTATGTGGGCACCATCCTGGGCATGCTGATCATCGGCATCGTCTACATGGCGTGGCGCTACCGTAGCCAGCTGGGCCGCTCGCCCAGGTTGGCGGTCGTGACCCTGATCGCGGTCTGCGTGCAGGGCGCGTTCGGCGCCTGGACTGTGACGCACAAGCTGATGCCCGTGGTCGTGACCGCGCACCTGGTGTTCGGCCTGTCGGTGCTGGCGCTGATGACCTGGCTGTCCGCGCGCGAGCGCCCGCATCTGGCCATAGCCGCGGCGGCCGCGCGCTGGAAGCCCTGGGTGGCCGGGGGCTTTGCCCTGCTGCTGGTGCAAGTGACGCTGGGCGGCTGGGTCAGTACCAACTATGCCGCGCTGGCCTGCATGGATTTCCCCATGTGCCACGGGGCCTGGGTGCCGGAAATGGACTTCCATGGCGGCTATTCGATCATCCGCGCCCTGGGCGAGCTGCCGTCGGGTGAGATGATTTCCCAGCCGGCGCTGACCGCGATCCACTGGGTCCACCGCAACTTCGCCTTCGTGGTGTTCCTGTACCTGGGCATACTGGCCTGGCGCCTGCGCGCCGAGCCCGGCCTGCGCGGCCCGGCCACGCTGATGCTGGCGCTGCTGGGCGCGCAGTTGCTGACCGGCCTGACCACGATCTTTTTCCAGTGGCCGCTGTTGATCGCGGTGCTGCACAATGGAGGCGCCGCCGGCCTGACCCTGGCCGCGGTGGTTTTGATGGTGCGTTTGTCCACAGCTGGACGTGCGCCTGCCTGGGGCTACGGCCCCAATTCGGTGCGCGTTTAAAATAGGGCCCACTATGACCAGTATTGCCGCTCCTCAGCCCGGATTGTTCCGCCAGTATTTCGTCCTCACCAAGCCGCGCGTGACGCAGCTGGCGGTGTTTTGCGCCGTGATCGGCATGTTCCTGGCGGCGCCAGGCATTCCGGACATGCGCCGGGTGTTGTTCGGCACCCTGGGCATCTGGCTGCTGGCCGCGGCCGCCTTCGCCATCAATTGCCTGATCGAACAGGAAATCGATGCGCGCATGCTGCGCACCGCGCGCCGCGGCACGGCGCGCGGCACGATTTCGTCGTTCCAGGTGCTGAGCATGTCCGGCCTGCTGGGCGGCGCCGGCATGTTCGTGCTGTATCACATGGTCAACCCGCTGACCATGTGGCTGACCTTCGCCACCTTCGTGGGCTATGCGGTCATCTACACCGTCATCCTCAAGCCGCGCACGCCGCAGAACATTGTCATCGGCGGCCTGTCGGGCGCCATGCCCCCCGCCCTGGGCTGGGCCACCGTGGCGGACTCGGTGCCGGCCGAGGCCTGGATCCTGGTGCTGATCATCTTCATCTGGACGCCGCCGCACTTCTGGGCGCTGGCGCTCTACCGCAACCACGATTACGCCAAGTCTGGCCTGCCCATGCTGCCGGTGACGCACGGCAACCAGTTCACGCGCCTGCACATCCTGTTGTATAGCGTGGCGCTGGTTGCCACCACGCTGCTGCCTTACGCCATCCGCATGAGCGGCGAACTCTACCTGCTGTCGGCGCTGGTGCTGGGCGGCATGTTCGTGTCCTACGCCTGGCGGCTGTATCGGGCCTACAGCGACGAGCTGGCGCGCAGCATGTTCCGTTTTTCCATACTCTACCTGGCGCTGCTGTTCGGCGCCCTGCTGGTGGACCACTGGGTCGGCCTGCTGCGCTGACCCCCTGGAGGTTGTTGATGTCCGTGTTTTCCGCCAGCCGCCGGCTGGTCCTGCGCGTGAGCGCTGCCGCCGCTTTCACCGTTGCCCTGGCCGCCTGCGGCGACAACGCGCCCGTGTTCAAGGGCAGCGACATCAGCGGCACCCAATTGGGCCGCGGCATGGAGCTGGTCGATTACAACGGCAAGACGCGCCAGTTGAGCGATTTCGCCGGCAAGGTGGTGGTCGTATTCTTCGGCTTCACGCAGTGTCCGGACGTGTGCCCGACCTCGCTCGCCGAACTGACCGAAGTCATGAAGAAGCTGGGCCCGGACGCCGATCGCGTCCAGGTGCTGCTGATCACGGTGGACCCCGAGCGCGACACGCCTGACGTCCTCAAGCAGTACGTCACCGCCTTCGATCCGCGCTTTCTCGGGCTGACCGGCACGCCCGACCAGGTCAAGAAGGCTGCAGCGTCCTTCAAGGCCTATTACGCCAAGGCGCCCACCAAGGACGGCAGTTACACCATGGACCACACGGCCGCGTTCTACCTGCTGGACGGCAAGGGCGAATCGCGCGTGCTGGCCAATAACAACATCGGGGTGGAAGCCCTGACGCAGGACATCAAGGCCCTGCTCAAGGGCTGATCAGGCAGGGGCCGCCCAGGCAACGGCCAGGCTTACTTGCCGGCCGCAGCCCAGCCTGCCAGCGCGGCACGGGCTTTGTCGCTCAGTTCGGCGGCAGGGATCTCGCGCCGGTGCGCCATGATCATCAGCGCGTAGGGCGTGGCCAGCGCGGCAGCCTCGGGGCACAGGCGGGATTCTTCGCCCACTGACGGCGAAATATTGCGCCAGTAGTTGATGGCCTGTTCGAGCTGGGGCAGGGTGATGGGATCCATCCGGCTATTGTCCACGAATGGGCAACGCTGTCCACCAGCGCAGATCCTGCAAAGAAGCGTCACCATCGCAACACGCCGAAACCGCGCCAGGGTGCTATACCACTGCCGGTTAGTAACGATGGAGCATCGTCATGAATACTTCCGCCAAAATTGAATCCGCGCGCCGCGCCATCCATCCTTTGGTTGCCGCGGCCGCGATCGCGGTCATCGTCATGTGTACGGTGGGCGTGGCCGCCGTGATGGGCTGGTTGCCCTCGCCTTCGGCCAATCCGCATGCGGACGAGCCGGTGGCCGAGGCCGGCCCGGAAGGCGCCAACCTGGCGCCCGCGCCACAGGCCGCCGTGCCACCCGCGCCAGCCCAGCAAGGTGCCCAGGCGTCCGCCGCGCCGCGTTCCCAGGCTCAGACCCAGGCGCCAGCACCTGCCCAGCGTCCCGCGCCGCAAGCCTGCGCGAGCTGCGGCGTGGTGGAATCGGTCCGACAAGTGCAGGTACCCGTCAAGGACAATAGCGATCACCTCATCGGCACCATCGGCGGCGGCGTGGTCGGGGGCGTCGTGGGCAACCAGTTCGGTGGTGGCAGCGGCAAGACGGCACTGACCGTGCTGGGCGCGGTGGGCGGCGCTTTGGCAGGCCGTGAAGTTGAGCGTAATATCAGACAGCAACAAACGGTGACGCACTATGAACTCACGGTGCGCATGAACGACGGCAGCACGCGCCAATTCCGCAGCGCGCAGCCGTTCGCCTTTGCGTCCGGCGATCATGTGCGCGTGGAGAACAATCAGCTGCTGCGCGGATGATCCCGCCTGCCGGCGACCATCATCTGTCTTAGGGGAGACCAGGAATGAGCGACCAACACACCAACCCGTTCGTTCTGCCCGGCATGGGCCAGCATTCCGACCTGTCGGGCAACCCGCTACTGGCCAGCATGGAAATGATGCGCCAGGCCTGGGCGGGCCTGACCGGACCCGGAGGCCTGGCCAGCAGCCTGCCCATGGCTCCCCCGATGAACCTGGAAGACCTGGATCGCCGGATCGCGGAATTGCGTTCCGTCGAAAACTGGCTGCGCATGAACCTGTCCATGCTGTCCAGCACGATCCAGGGCATGGAAGTCCAGCGTTCCACCATCAGCACGCTGCGCGCCTTCGTGGACAGTGCCTCCAACCTGGATATGGGCGCCTTCAAGGACAGCGGCGCGGCTTCGCCGCTGGAAGTGGTGCTGGGCCTGAAGCCCGGGCCTAAATCCGCGGCCAAGGCGGCAGCAGCAGGCCCTGCCGCCGAAGGCGGCAAGACCAAAGGCGGAGATGCCGCAGAACAGCAGCAACCAGCGGCCGCGCCGGGCATGAGCGAGCAGATGGGCGCCGCGGCGCAATCGGCTTCCAAGGCCTGGTGGGATCTGCTGCAGCAGCAGTTCAACCAGATCGCCGCCGCCACCGCGGCCTCCATGCCGGCGGCGCCTGCCGCTTCCGGCGCCGATGCCGCGGCCAAGGCCGAGCCCAAGGCTGGCGAGTCCAAAGCCGCAGCCGCGCCCGCAGCCAAGGCGTCCAAACCCGCGGCGCGCAAGTCTGCGGCGCCTCGCAAGGCCGCCAAGAAAACCGGACCGGACGCCAGCTAGCGGCGGTCCTCTCTTTAAATCGTCGGGCGAGACGGCCGCAAGGCCTCTCGGTCGCCACTCAACATACTGGAACCTATGCTTAACGTAGTAATTCTTGCCGCCGGACTGGGTAAACGCATGCAGTCCGATCTCCCCAAAGTGCTGCACACGCTGGCTGGCAAACCGATGCTGGGCCACGTGCTGGACAGCGCCCGCCAACTGAAGCCGGCGCGCATCATCGTCGTGGTCGGCCATGGCGCGGACCGCGTCAAGCAGGCTTACGCAGGCCAGGACGACCTGCATTTCGTGCTGCAGCAGCCGCAGCAAGGCACCGGCCATGCCGTGCAGCAAGCGGTGCCGCTGCTGCTCGAAGGCGATGGCAAGGATGACGTGACCCTGGTGCTGTACGGCGATGTGCCGCTGGTGCAGCCTGAAACCCTGCAGCGCCTGCTGGAAGCGCGCGGCGCCGGCGCAGCCGTGCTGACCGAGGTGCTGGCGGATTCCACCGGCTACGGCCGCATCGTGCGCGACGCCAGTGGCAACGTGTGCCGCATCGTCGAACACAAGGACGCCTCGGACGCCGAGCGCGAGATCCGTGAAGTGAACACCGGCATCCTCACGGCACCGACCGCGCAACTGAAGGACTGGCTGTCCCGCATCGACAACAACAACGCCCAGGGCGAGTACTACCTGACCGATGTGGTCGGCCTGGCGGTGGTCGACGGCGTGCCGGTGGGCGCGGCCCAGCCGGGCGCATCCTGGGAAACGCTGGGCGTGAACAGCCGCGTGCAGCAAGCCGAACTGGAGCGCCGCTGGCAGGCCGAGCAGGCCCGCCGCCAACTGGAAGCCGGCGTTACGCTGGCCGACCCGGCGCGCTTTGACGTGCGCGGCTCGCTCACCTGCGGACGCGACGTGTTCATCGACGTGGGCTGCGTCTTCGAAGGCCAGGTGTCGCTGGCCGATGGCGTGCGCGTGGGCCCGCATTGCGTGCTGCGCGACGTCAGCGTCGGCCCGGGTACGCATATCGAGGCCTACAGCCATCTGCAGCAGGCGCAGGTCGGCCGCGATGCGCGCGTCGGTCCCTACGCGCGCCTGCGTCCCGGCGCCGAACTGGGCGACCGCAGCCATGTCGGCAACTTCGTCGAGATCAAGAAGAGCGTGCTGGGCGCGGACAGCAAGGCCAACCACCTGGCCTACATCGGCGACGCCGACATTGGCGCCCGCGTGAACGTGGGCGCGGGCACCATCACCTGCAACTATGACGGCGTGAACAAGCATCGCACCGTCATCGAGGACGACGCCTTCATCGGCTCCGACACGCAGCTGGTGGCGCCGGTACGCGTCGGCCGCGGCGCCACGCTGGGCGCGGGCACCACCCTGACCCGCGATGCGCCGGCCGAGAAACTGACGGTGTCGCGCGCCAAGCAGGTCACCGTCGACGGATGGCAGCGCCCGGTCAAGAAGTCGTGACGGGGCAGAGCGAGCAGGTGCCGGCAAGCGGCGCCAAGCCCGCCCCGCCCGACGGTCTGCCCACGCCGCGCCGCTATTGGGCGGCGGCCACAGTGATGACAGGCATCAGCCTGTCGGTCCTGGACACCACCATCGCCAACGTGGCCTTGCCCACGATCGCCGTCGACCTCAACGCGTCGCCGGCCCAGGCAGTCTGGATCGTGAACGCCTACAACCTGGCGGTGGTGATGATGCTGCTGCCCTTGTCGGCGCTGGCCGAGCGCATCGGCTTTCGCCGCATGTTCACCTTCGGCCTGATGCTGTTCACCCTGGCCTCGCTGGGCTGCGCCCTGGCCGGCACGCTCTGGCAGTTGACGGCGGCGCGCGTGTTCCAGGGCATAGGCGCGGCTTCGCTCATGTGCATGTTCGGCGGGCTGGTGCGCAACATCTATCCGCTCAAGCTGCTGGGACGCGGGATCAGCATCAACGCCACCACGGTGGCCATCATGTCGGTGCTGGGGCCGACCATAGGCTCGGCCATCCTGTCGGTGGCGCCCTGGCCCTGGATCTTCGCCGTCAACCTGCCGATCTGCGCGCTGGCGATGCTGGGCTTGCGCCATCTGCCGGAAGTGCCGCGCAACGACGTGAAGCTGGACTGGATCAGCGCCCTGCTGTGCATGCTGACCCTGGGGGTCTTCATTTCGGGCGTGGACATGATGGGCATGGACCTGCTGCGCGGCATCGGCCTGGTGGCGATCGCCACGGTCATCGGCTTCGTGCTGGTGCGCCGCGTCGGCAAGCAGCCGGCGCCGCTGGTGCCCGTCGACCTGCTGCGCATCCGCCCGCTGGCCTTCGCGGTGGGCGCCTCGGCCTGCACCTTTGCGGCGCAAATGGCGTCCTATGTGTCCCTGCCGTTCTATTTCCAGCAGGTGCTGGGCCGGCCCTATCTGGAAGTAGGCATGCTGATGGGCGCCTGGCCCGTGGGCACCGCCATCATCGCTCCGCTGGCGGGCAGGCTGTCCGACCGCTATTCGGCCGCCACGCTCAGCGGCATAGGCGCGGCCGCGATGGTGGTCGGCATGCTGTGGCTGGCGGCGCTGCCGGCCACGGTCTCGAACTGGCCCATCGTGGCCGGCATGTTCGTGGCGGGAATGGGCTTCGGCTTCTTCCAGACGCCCAACAACCGCGCCTTGCTGTCGGCCGCGCCCCGCTCGCGCAGCGGCGCGGCGGGCGGCCTGCAGGCCACCACCCGGGTATTCGGCCAGAGCTTCGGCACGGCGCTGGTCGCGATCGCGTTCAGCGTCAGCCTGGCGCATGGCCCCGGCTTGGCCCTGGTGCTGGGCACCATCTGCGCCGGGTTGGCGGTGGTGGTCAATACGGTCCGCTTCAGCAAGCTGCGGACCTAGGGCGGTCCCCCAGGGACCGCCTTTGCGGCGCCGACGGGCTCGGGCCCTCGGCCGCTTCTATAATGGCGACCGGCGCCGGGTTTCAGTCACCCGGCGCAACGATTACCTATTTTGAAGGCGTTCAGGCATGAAGATCACGGTCGTGGGTACCGGTTACGTGGGGTTGGTGTCGGGGGCGTGCCTGGCCGACATGGGCAACGACGTCATGTGTCTGGACGTGGACGCGGCGAAGATCGCCCTGCTGCGCCAGGGCGGCATCCCCATCTACGAACCGGGCCTCGAAGACCTGGTGCGCCGCAATGTGCAGGCCGGCCGGCTGCATTTCACCGATGACGTCGCGCAAAGCGTCGCCTTCGGCGACGTGCAGTTCATCGCCGTGGGCACCCCGCCCGGCGAAGACGGCTCCGCCGACCTGAAGTACGTGCTGGCCGCCGCCCAGAACATTGCGCGCCACATGACGGCGCGCAAGCTGATCGTGGACAAGTCCACCGTTCCCGTCGGCACGGCCGACAAGGTGCGGGACGTGGTGACGCGCGAATTGGCCGCGCGCGGCGTGGATATCCCCTTCAGCGTGGCGTCCAATCCCGAATTCCTGAAGGAAGGCGCCGCCATCAACGATTTCATGAGCCCGGACCGGGTCGTGGTCGGCGCGGACGACGACTACACCATCGGTGTCATGCGCCGCATCTACGAGCCCTTCCAGCGCACCCATGACCGCCTGATGGTGATGGACGTGCGCTCGGCCGAGCTGACCAAATACGCCGCCAACGCCATGCTGGCCACGCGCATTTCCTTCATGAACGAAATGGCGAACCTGGCCGAAGCGCTGGGCGCGGACATCGAACAAGTGCGCCGCGGCATCGGCGCCGATCCGCGCATCGGTTATCACTTCCTGTATCCCGGCGCGGGCTACGGCGGTTCCTGCTTCCCCAAGGACGTGCAGGCATTGGTCAACACCGCCGCCGAGAACGCCCTGCCCATGCGCGTCATCGAGGCCGCCGAGGCCGCGAATCACGCGCAGAAATTCCGCCTGTCCGAAAAAGTGGTCGCACGTTTTGGCGAAGACCTGACGGGCCGCAAGATTGCGCTGTGGGGCCTGTCCTTCAAGCCCAATACCGACGACATGCGCGAAGCGCCCAGCCTGACCGTCATCGCCGAACTGACGCGCCGTGGCGCCGAAGTGCGCGCGTACGACCCCGTCGCCATGCACGAAGCCGGCCGGGTGCTGGCCGGCAAGCCCGGCATCAGCTTCGCCAGCGACATGTACGACGCGCTGGACGGCGCCGATGCGCTTCTGATCGCGACCGAATGGAAGGTCTTCCGCGCGCCCGACTTCGACCGCGTCAAGGCCCTGCTCAAGACGCCGCTCATCATCGACGGCCGCAACCTCTACACGCCCGCCGACGTGCGCGGCCTGGGCTTCGAATATTCGGGCATCGGCCGCGCATGAAAATCCTGCAGCTGAACTTCGAGAAGGGCTGGCGCGGCGGCGAACGGCAGACGCTGTATTGCATGCGCGCGTTCCGCAAGGCCGGCCACGACGTCGAAGTGATGTGCCGCGAAGGCGCGCCCTTGGCCGAGCGCGCGCGCCAGGAGGGCTTCGTGGCCCACACCTGCCGCAACGTACCCGGGCAGCTGGCCTTTCTGGCCGGCGCCGGCCGCTACGACATCGTCCACGCCCAGACCGCCAACACCATTACCTGGGCGGTGTTGACCAAATGGCTGCACCGCCGTCCGGTGGTCTTTTCCCGCCGCACGTCCTTCGTGGTCAAGCCCGGCGACGAATGGAAGACCGGCTTCAAATGGCGTCACGCGGACTTGTTCGTGGCGATCAGCGAGATGGCCGCCGGCGAGCCGCGCCGCCTGGGGATCGAACCCGTCATCATCCGCAGCGCCGTCGAGCCGCACCAGATCAACGCTGAAAACGTCGCCAATCTGGTGCGCGAATTCGACCTGACCGGCAAGAAGGTCATGGCGACGTCCGCCGCGCTGATCCGCGACAAGGATCCGGTCACCCTGGTGCGCGCCGTGGGCGAACTGGCCAAGACGCGCCGCGACTTCGTATTCCTGCACTTTGGCGCGGGCGGCGACCGCGAGCAGCAGGCCAAGGATGAAGCGCGCAAGCTCGGCATCGAGGACGTCTATCGCTTTGCGGGCTTTCGCAAGGGCGTGGAAGATTTCTACAGCATCCTAGACGTATTCGTCATGAGCTCCGAGGAAGAGGCCCTGGGCAGCAGCGTGCTGGACGCCTTCCTGCAACGCGTGCCGGTGGTGTCCACCGACGCCGGCGGCCTGAAGGAAAGCCTGGCCGACGGGCGCGGCGTGCTGTGCGCCGTGGGCGATTTCCAGGCCATGGCCCAAGGCATGGCGCGCTGTCTGGACGACGCGGCCTTCCGCCAGGAAGTCACCGAACGCGCCTACGAATACGTGCGCAACGAGCACGACGTGCAGAAAATGGGCAACCGCTACCTGGCGCAATTCGAGCGCCTGATCGCCCGCCGCTGACCCTCGCGCGCGTCAGGCCCGCACGTCGATCCGGGTCTCGAACTTGGCGCGATGCACCGAGAAGAACGTGCGCACATTGCGCACGTTGGCCTGCGCGGTGAAGGCCCGGTGCACCAGCGCGTGATAGGCCGGCATGTCCTTCACCTGCGCGATCACCACGAAATCCGGCCCGGGCGACACCCGGTAGCACTGCAGCACGGCGGGTTCGGCCAGGATGCTCTGCTCGAACGCGTCCAGGCTTTCCGCCGCCTGCACGTCCAGCGTGATCTCGACGATGGCGGTCAGCGTGCTGCCCAGCTTTTCCGCCGCCAGGATCGCCACCTGCCTGTCTATCACCCCTTCATCGACCAGTCGCCGCACCCGTCGCAGGCAGGTTGGGGGCGAGGCATGCACCCGCTGCGCGAGGTCCTGATTGGTCAGCGAGCTGTCTTGTTGTAACTGTTCAAGAATGCGCCGGTCCAGATCATCCAGCTCTGGCAGGGAAATCTGTGCGTTTTGCATTGTTAATTTCAAAAATATGGCTTGGAAGAAATATTATTTAATCACATTCATGTAAGGGAATTAACTTCCATTTATTGTTCCATAAAGAAATCTAATTTCTTTCAGGCACAAGCACAATGCGTCGGTACACGAACTTACCGGAGCACCCTCCTATGTGCGGCATTGTTGGCGCCGTCGCCCAGCGCGACATCACCCCGATCCTCGTTGAAGGCCTCAAGCGCCTTGAATACCGCGGCTACGACTCTTGCGGCGTCGCCGTCTACGCCGACGGCCATCTGCGCCGCACGCGCAGCACGCAACGCGTGGCCGAACTGGCCGAGCAGGTCGCGCAGGACAAGGTGCAGGGCTTCACCGGCATCGCCCACACCCGCTGGGCCACCCATGGCGTGCCGGCCACGCACAACGCCCACCCGCACTTCTCGCGCCTGGGCAACGACGAGCCGCGCATCGCCCTGGTCCACAACGGCATCATCGAGAACCACGACGAACTGCGCGCCGAGCTGCAGGCCGTGGGCTACGTCTTCGAAAGCCAGACCGACACCGAAGTGATCGCGCACCTGGTCAACCACCTGTACGCCGGCGACCTGTTCGAAGCCGTGCAGAATGCAGTGCGCCGCCTGCATGGCGCCTACGCCATCGCCGTGTTCTGCCGCGACGAGCCGCACCGCGTGGTCGGCGCGCGCCAAGGCTCGCCGCTGGTCGTGGGCGTGGGCCAGAACGAGAACTTCCTGGCTTCCGACGCGCTGGCCCTGGCCGGCACCACCGACCAGATCATCTATCTGGAAGACGGCGACGTCGTCGACCTGCAACTCTCGCGCGTCTGGATCGTGGACGCCAACGGCAAGAACGTGGACCGCGAAGTCCACACCGTGCACGTGCATACCGGCGCGGCCGAACTTGGCCCCTACCGCCACTACATGCAGAAGGAAATCTTCGAACAACCGCGCGCCGTCGGCGACACGCTGCAGGACATCGAATCCATCACGCCCGAACTGTTCGGCGACCAGGCCTACAAGATCTTCAAGGACATCGATTCCCTGCTGATCCTGGCTTGCGGCACCAGCTACTACGCCGGCCTGACCGCCAAGTACTGGATCGAATCCGTTGCCAAGATCCCCGTGGCGGTGGAAATCGCCAGCGAATACCGCTACCGCGACAGCGTGCCCAACCCGCGTTCGCTGGTGGTCACCATCTCGCAGTCTGGTGAAACCGCCGACACCCTGGCCGCGCTGAAGCACGCCCGTTCGCTGGGCATGGAAAACACGCTGACCATCTGCAACGTGTCCACCAGCGCCATGGTGCGCGAGTGCAAGCTGTCGTACATCACGCGCGCCGGCGTCGAGATCGGCGTGGCCTCCACCAAGGCCTTTACCACCCAGCTGACGGCCCTGTTCCTGCTGACGCTGACCTTGGCCCAGGTGCGCGGCCACCTCACCGAAGAGCAGGAAGCCGAGCACCTGAAGGCGCTGCGCCACCTGCCCGTGGCCATCGGTTCGGTGCTGGCCCTGGAGCCGCAGATCATGGCCTGGGCCGACCGCTTCGCCTCCAAGGAAAACGCCCTGTTCCTGGGCCGCGGCATGCACTATCCGATCGCCCTGGAAGGCGCGCTCAAGCTCAAGGAAATCAGCTACATCCACGCCGAAGCCTACCCGGCCGGCGAACTCAAGCACGGCCCGCTGGCCCTGGTGACCGAGCACATGCCCGTCGTCACCATCGCGCCCAAGGACGAGCTGCTGGAAAAGCTGAAGTCCAACATGCAGGAAGTGCGCGCCCGCGGCGGCGAGCTGTACGTCTTCGCCGACGCCGACAGCAAGATCCAGAGCGCCGAGGGCATGCACGTGATCCGCATGCCCGAAAACTACGGCAAGCTCTCGCCCATCCTGCACACCATCCCGCTGCAACTGCTGTCGTATCACACGGCATGCGCGCGAGGCACGGACGTGGACAAACCGCGTAATCTGGCCAAGAGCGTGACGGTCGAGTAAGGCCGCCTGCAATTGAGCAAAAAGCCCACCGCGCGCGGTGGGCTTTTTTCATTTGCGGGGCCGCGTGTGCGAATACTTACTATGGCGGTAGCGGGAGTCAGGCTTTGTTATGTCTGAATAATGACTGTATCCAGGCTGTTTTGGAATATGACATGCCCCTGGGTCATTAATAAATAACTCCTTGTGGCTATTATGTTTTTTCATTTTGGTTAAACCGGACCAAGAAAAACCCTTTTATATATTTGCTAACATTCTCAAGATCGCCCCATGTTGCGGTCCATGTAATGAATGTAATTGTTTGAGGGATTTCCCTGGGTTTATTGCGGCGAATCTGATTTATTTCAACAGCGATAAAAATATTTAGAAAGAAATTCGCTGTCTACGCCCCGTACGATTCGTTGGCTCGTCGTTTGGCACGTCTAAACACGTATCGAGCTGTAAACATTCTTAAGCAATACGCCCGCCCGAACCGGGGCAAACATATTCGATTCCGCATCGATTTCCTGTCCCCGGGCGTCAATTTCTAGTGTCCACGACACGACGAAACAGTGAGGTCCCCCGTGGTAAAGAGAATCGCAGTGTGTGGCCTTGGATATGTCGGCCTGCCCGTAGCCGTCGCATTTTCCAAGCGCTTTGATGTCATCGGCTTTGACGTGGACAAGCGCAGAATCGCACGGCTGAAAGAGGGTGATGACTGGACTGGCGAGATCGAACGCGACGTGTTGCTTGCCTCTCCCATGCAGTTCACCGATCAGGTATCGGAGCTGGAAAACTGCGATTTCTTCGTAGTGGCCGTTCCGACCCCAGTGGACGAAAAGAACAACCCGGATTTTTCGCTGCTGGTGCGTGCGTGCCGTTCGATCGGTCCCGTGCTGCGTCCCGGTTGCATTGTCGTTTTCGAATCCACCGTCCATCCCGGCGCCACCGAGGAAATCTGCGGACCGGAACTGGAGAAAATCTCCGGCCTGCGCTGCGGCGTCGATTTCAAGCTGGGCTACAGCCCCGAGCGGATCAACCCGGGCGACCGTGAGCATCCGCTGGAGAAGATCGTCAAGATCGTGTCCGGCCAGGACGAGGAATCGCTGGAAATCATTGCCGGCGTCTACGAGAAGATCATCGACGCGGGCGTGCACCGCGCCTCCTCCATCAAGGTCGCCGAAGCCGCCAAGGTGCTGGAGAACACGCAGCGCGACATCAACATCGCGTTGATGAACGAGATGTCGAAGATCTGCGACCTGGTCGGCATCCGCACCTCGGAAGTGCTGGCGGCCGCCGGTACCAAGTGGAACTTCCTCAAGTTCTCGCCCGGCCTGGTGGGCGGCCACTGCATCGGCGTCGACCCGTACTACCTGACCTCCAAGGCGCAGGAACTGGGCTATCACCCTGAGGTCATCCTGTCGGGCCGCCGCATCAATGACGGCATGGCCAGCCACGTCGCCTCGCGCGTGGTCCAGACGCTGGCCCGCAACGGCCGCCTCAATGCCACGACCCGCGTCGGCATCCTGGGCATGACGTTCAAGGAAAACGTGCCCGATATCCGCAACTCCAAGGTGGTCGATCTCTACAAGGCCCTGGGCGCATACGGCATCACTCCGGTCGCCTGCGACCCGATGGTCGATCCGGAGCAGATGGAGCACGAGTACGGCATCAAGCTCGTGGAACGCGACCAGTTCCGCGACATGGACGTGCTGATCCTGGCGGTGCCGCACCGCGAAACCATGGACTCCATCTGGGACGACATGCCGGCTCTGGTCAAGAGCGGCGGCATGGTGTGCGACCTGAAGTCCGTGCTGGACAGCAAACGGCTTCAGTCTGACCTCCTGTACTGGACTCTTTAAGTTCAGGCTCACTATCGATCACTAGAGGAGAGCCTCCGAATGGCTGCTTTTACCACCGCTCCGATTGGAACCTGCCGCATCCATACGCCGCTGCGCGATGCCGTGGGCCGCTACCCGATCAAGCTGCAACTCGGGCGCAACTACGGTTTCGTGCACACCAGCGCCGAGGCGCTGCAGCAGGCGCGATTCATGTTCGGCCAGGGCGACATCCCTGCCGACGTCCAGCGCGTGATCTTCCGGCCCTCGAATGGCGAGCAGGCGCGCAAAGGCGCCCACAAGCCGGCTGACCTCTATGTGGTCGAACTGTCGTCGCGCAAGCTGCTGGCCATAGACGGCTATCCGATCCAGTCCAATTACCTGGTGCGCTACTTCAGCGAGTTCTTCGCCGACCGCACGCGCACCCGGATGTTCTGGTCCATGGCCCATGCCGACCGCCTGGCCGAGCGGCGCGCGCTGCTGGATCAAGACCCGGTCTTCAAGGGACTCACGCCGGAAGACCGCGACCTGCTCGCCCGCATCGTCAAGCGCGATCAGACGGACGAGGAGATCGAGCAGGAAATGAACCAGCTGGTCGAACTGCTGGGCCGCGACAAGGTGGTGTTCGTCACCCACGTCAATGCCCTGACGCCGGACAATGCGCCCATCGAACAGCGCCAGCAGCTGATCGCCGCGGTGGCGGCCAGCGCGCAGCGCATCGGCGTGCCTTGCTACGACCCCACGCCGCTGATGAACAAGATCGGCCAGGGCGACGCGATGGAAAATGGCGGACTCGACCTGACCCATTACACGCCGGCCTTTGCCGAACGCCTGTGCGCCGAGTGGTTCAAGACCTATATGCGTCCGCGCATGGATGCCTCGACGACGCAGCCTTCCGCGCCCAAGCTTGCCGCCGACGAAAGCGCGGACCGCATCGAAAAGCTCTGGGACTCGGGACAACTGCGCGAAGCCTCGCGTCGTGTGCGCGAAGTGCTGCGCCGCCACCCCGGCCTGCCGGATCACACGCTGCTGTTTGCGCGCATCCAGGAAGAACTGGGCGACTATGAAGGCTCGCTGGCGCTGCTGGGCAGCGCCGATGGTGCGATGGCTTCCGGCAGCAAGGCCGAGCAGATCCTGATGCGCAACCAGTTCAAGCTGGGACGCCATGACGTCGCGTACTCGCTCGCCGCCGGCCTGCTGGGCGATGAGATCGAAACCCCGGAAATCGTGCGCATCGCGGCATTTTCCGCTGGACATCTGGGCTACGTGGACGAGGCCCTGGGCAATTGGAAGCAGCTGTTCCGCATTTCTTCCCCGCAAGATGCGGTAGCCGTGGAAGCCGCCGACACGGTGCTCGCGCTGCTGCAGGCCAGTGGCGACATGGAAGCCGCCATACGTTGGGTCAACGAGGTACGCGCGGTCATGCCCACGCACGGCCGCGGCTTTGCGATGCTGTGGCGCGACCGCTTGCTGGCTGGCGACCGCGTCGGACTGCGCAACATGGCGTCCGAATCGCCCGCGCTCAATGACATCCAGGTTCTCGAACTCGTCAAGGAAGCGTCTTGGCGCGGCTGCATCATGGCAGCGGCCACGCTGGCCGTCTCGTGCAAGCTGGCAAACAGCGAGCAGGAGGATATCGGTTCCTGGCTGAAGTCGCAGTCGCAGGCATGGGCCGACGAAGGCGATCGAGCCCTGGAAGAAGGGCGTTTGCGCGACGCCGCGGAGCGCATCTGCGCGCACCGTCTGCTGACGCCGGATGCCCTGGCCGGTGTGCGCGCACAACGTGCATTCGAGCGCGCCATGCGCCTGGGCGTGCGCGCCGCGCTGGTGGCGGGCAATCACAAGGAAGTCATCGACCTGACCGATATCGCGCTGGACACCCAGATCGATTTCCCCGAACTGCACACCATGCGCGGCCGCGCGGCTGACGCATTGGGAGACAAGCAGACCGCCATGCGGCACCTCGAGCAGGCGGCGGCAGGCGATGCCGCCCCGTTCAGCACGAAGCTGCATTTTGCGCGTGTGGCCTTCAATGGCGGCTGGTACGGCGAAGCCATCGACGCCTACAAGACGGTGCTGGGCCACGAGGGCGCCGACCAGAGCGCCCGCGACGAGGCCGAGCGTCAGCTTGGCAGGCTCGGACCGCGCGCCATCCGGGGCGCCCGCGAGATCCTGTCCGCGGGCGATCACCAGGCTGCCTGGAACCTGCTGGACCGCGTGGCGCAATCGTGGCCCGCAATGACGGAAGTCGACCACGAGAAGCGGCGCATCCTCGCCGTGCTGTACGCGGAATCGCGCGCGCTGGATCCGGCAAGCACGACCGAGCGCCTTGCCCTGGGCGAACGCATCGTGAAGCTGGTGCCGGATGATCCCATCGGCTTGCGCCTGGCCGCCGTGGGCGCCATGCGCCTGCACCGCTTCGAGCAGGCTCTGCCGTATTGGCGCAAGTTGCAGGAACGTTCAGAGAATCCGGCGCAGTTCGATCACTACATTCAGCGCTGCCAGGTTTGGATCGAGAAGATCAATCGGAGGAAGGCAGCATGAATCCGCCATTGATTGCCGAGCTAGCGGCGGCTGCGTCCGACCTGAAAGCGGTGCAAGCCCAATTGGAAGAGATCGTCACGGCGTCGGTGCGGGTTCAAGTGGCGCAGGAAAACCTGGCCCGCGCTCAGACGCTCGCGGGCGACCACGTGGCCGACTCCAAGGTCCGCTTCCTGCTGCTCAGGCTGAAGGAAGCGGCGGGCCTGAACGAAGGCATGGCTCAGCAGTGGGCCACGCTGCTGGAAGAGTGCCCGGAGGACTTCCTGATCGTCCGCTACTGCGCGACCCGGCTGGTGAAGGAACGGAAGATCGATGAGGCGTTGTCCCTGGTCGATCGCCATCTGCCGCCGTCGACGCAGAACCCCGACCGCTTGTTCTCGCGCGCCAAGCTGCTTAGCGACATCCGCGCGCACGAGCAGTCCGACGCGCTGTTCCGCCGCTTGATATCGGAGAACACCGATCGCAGCATGCGTGTCGAGTTCGCCAAACGCCTGCGCAAGCGCGGCCTGCTGGCCGATGCGTTCGACGCCATCGCGCCCGTCATGAAGCACCTGACGCCCGGCAGCAAGGCGGCGGAACTGGCTAACGAGCTGGCCAGCGACTATGCCTTCTACCAGCGCTTCGAGTCTGAAGAGGGACTGATCGGCAAGGACGTCAGGATCGTGTCGATGAAGCATGCGATCCTGCACTTCCGTGACCGCCAGATCGTCGAGCAGTCGGCGGAGAAGCCGGTGTCGGTGGCACTGGTAACGGGCAGCCTCGGGCCCGGCGGCGCCGAGCGCCAGCTGACGCGGCTTGCAGGCGAATTGACCCGTCTGGCGGAGTCTCCCGAGCGCCGTCCGGCCGATGTCATCATGATGCCGAAGAAAGTGGAAGTCATGGTGAAGCAGCACACCGAACCCGCCGGCTCCACCAAGAAGCAGGGGCTGGACTTTTTCCTGCCTGTGCTGGTGAAGGCGCAGATCCAGGTCACGGAAATCAACAAGCTGCCGGCGGTGTCGGTGGCGCATCAAGCCGTTCCCGAGGGCAGTCTGAGTCGTCTGCTGGAGCAATTGCCGCCTCCGGTGCACTACGGCGTTACGCGGCTGGCGCCGGTGCTGCGGGCCAACCCCTTCGATGTGGTGAGCTTGTGGCAAGACGGCACCTGCCTGTTCGGCGCGCTGGCCGCGCTGCTGGCTGGCGCCCCGACCATACACCTGGTCTTCCGCGGGTTGCCGCCCAACATCCGAAAGGACCGCTTCCGCGAAGAATATCCCGAGCTGTACCAGGCCCTGGCCCAGGTTCCCGGCGTGGTATTCGTGAGCAATAGCTGCAAGGCCGCGGAAGCCTACGCGGAATGGCTGGGCATCCCGATCACGCGTTTCCACATCCTGTACAACGGCGTGCCGGATCTGGCGACCGACGCTTCGGCGGCGGACGAGGAAAAGTGGAAGGCTTTCCACGAGAGCACCACCGATGCCACGGAGACCATCGGCGGCGTGTTCCGCCTGGAGCCGGACAAGCGGCCTCAGTTGTGGATCAAGCTGGCGGCGATGTACCTGAAGGATAGGCCGCAGGCGCGCTTCGTCATCGTGGGCGACGGACGCCTGCGCGAGAACATCGAGGCGCTGGCCGAAGAACTCAACGTGACGGACAGGCTCTTGCTGGTCGGTCTTTCCAACCACGTGGGCTATTGGTATTCGCAAATGGACGCCAGCGTCCTGCTGTCGCGCTACGAAGGCCTGCCCAACGTGCTGATCGAAGCCCAGTTGGTGGGCGTGCCGGTGATATCGACGCCCGCCGGCGGCGCCGGCGAGTGCTTTGTGGAGAACGAGACCGGCCACCTGCTCAGCTGCGTCGATCACCCGGATCTGCACGAGGCATGCGAGAAAGTCGCCTCCATGGTGGACCAGGTGCGCGACAACGAGCAATTGAGGGAGCACAGCCGCCACCGGGCGCAGAAGCTGTTCTCGCTCGATGCCATGCTGACCAAGTTCATGGGCTTGTGCATGCCCGTGGTGTCCGAGAACGACGAACGCATGGATATCGAGCCCATGCGCCTGATGCAAGCTTGATTGGCATTCGGCCAATCAAGCTGCTGAAACGAAAGGATCCTATGCATATGTACGTCCCGGGTTCAGGGCTGCGGCGCAAAGCAGCCCTGACCATGGTGGTTCTTGCCACGTTGACTCTTGCGGGGTGCCAGCTGCCCCGTTCCGGCCCCATGTTGAGCGAAATGACGGGCGCGCACGACGACAAGGATGTCATCGTGATGCCCGCGTCGCGCGAACTGGTGCAGGCCAGCCGGGTGCCCGACGTGGCCGACTTTCCGGTGCGTTACCGCGATCTCACGCAGGCCGGATTCGACCGCCTGGTTCCCGGCGACGGCATCAACGTGAAGGTGTGGGAACGCGGTGGGCTGGGCGTGTTCGCGGCGGATCCGTCCGGCGTGAGCGACCTGGGCAACCAGGAGATAAATTCGGCGGGGAACGTGAGTTTCCCCATCCTTGGAAAATTCCAGGCCGCCGGCATGACCCTGGCGCAGCTGCATGACGCCGTCGTGGCGCGCCTGGCCAGGCTGGTGGTCGGCGCCGACGTCAGCGTGACGCGCGCCGCGGATGCGCGCGGGCAGATGGTGACCGTGCAGGGCAACCTGACCAAGCCCGGCATGTATGCCATCACGCAGACCTCCCAGCGCCTGAGCAGCGCGCTGGCGCAGGCCGCGCCGGTGCAAACGAATCCCGAACAGCTCGTCATCAGCCTGCGCCGCGACAACCAGGTAGCGTCGGTGCGGCTGTCGGATATCTACCGCAACCAGAACAACGACATCCTGCTGCGAGCCGGCGACGTCATCACCGCCTATGACTCGAAGGAGTATCTGACCGTGTTGGGCGCGGCTGGCAACCAGGGGCGCGTGGCCATCAGCAAACGCAACTACAGCGTGCTGGACGCGCTGGCGGATTCCAAGGGCCTGGACGACAAGCTGGCGGATCCGCGTTCCGTATTCCTGTTCACGCCCGCCAAGGCCGGTGTCGAGGGCAAGCCGGACCTGCTGCCGGTGGTCTACCAGTTCGACCTGACGCGTCCGGAGCAGGTGGCGCTGGCGCGCGAGTTCACCGTGCATGAAGGCCAGGCCATCTACATCTCCGATGCGCCGTTCACGCAGGTGCAGAAGGTCTTGTCGGCGTTCCGCGTCACGATGAGTGCCGGCTTCAGCGCCACGCGTGCCATCGACAGCGATTCGGGCGGCTCGTCCGGCATAAGCCAATAGCGTGTCGATGAGCAACGAGGACAGGATCAAGGGCTGGCGTTCGCGCCGGAAGGACAGCAGTTACGCAGTGGGATCCGGCGTCGCGGCCTGGCGCCTGGATCCGGCGGCATTGTTTGAAGCAAAGGCCCCGCCGGCCGTTCTGCTCAAGCCGCTGGTCGCGCGCCTGGAGGGCGAGCCGCACGATTCCGTGGCGGCCCGGCGGGCGGTGTACGAGGCGGTGCAGGCGGAGCTGGATGCGGAAATCTTGCGCGGTGATGTCGACGAGACGCTGGCCGATTTTTCGCGGCGGCGTTTGCGCGTCATCGTGCGTCTGCTTGAAATGGACATCCGCGACGGCCTCGATGTGTTCGCGCCGGGCTACATGCCGGCGAAGCTGGTGGCGGAAGACGAACGCCTGGCCGCGGCGCATGCGCGGCGCGTGGAGCGCAGGAAGCAGGACGAGGCGCGCGAAGCGCGCCGCCACGCCTCGCGCAACGACATCGCGCTGGAAGTCGAGGTTTCGCAGGACGAGGCCGGTGATCTCGCGATATTGCGGGATCGCCTGCAAGGCCTGCATGAGGGGCATGATCCGAGCCACTCCGTGAAGGTCCGGCCAGTCGGCCGCACGCTGTTGGCGATGTTCATCTATCAGCTGCGTGTCATGCACGGCGAGAGCCGGATCGCGCTGGTTTGGGCGCTGGTAGGGCCGGTCGTGCTGCTGACGCTGATCTCGTCGCTGTACATCCTGATGGGCACGCACTACATCATGGGCATGGATGTGCAGACATTCTCGCTGCTGGGCGCGACGACCTGGATCATGTTCCGGCAAATTGTCTTCCGCAGCAGCACGGCCTATGTGTCGGCGCGCGGTTTGCTGAATTTCCAGGGCGTCACGCCATTGATGTGCGCGCTGGTGCAGGCGTTCATCTACGTGTCGGTGTATCTGGTGGTGTTCCTGGTGCTGATCAGCGCAGGCCACGCGTTGGAGCTGATCACGCTGCCCAAGAGTTGGTCCGGGTTCCTGCTTTACGTGGTGCTGATGGGGTGTTTCGGGGTGGCGCTGGGCCTGCTGTTCGGTTCGATCGCGACCTTCTGGCATTTCTTTCTCAGGCTGGCGCCGATCATAGAACGCTTTCTGCAGATTTTCGCAGCCGTGTTCTTTGTCTCGGAGCAGTTGCCGGAGAACCTGCGTCCCTGGATGCTGTGGCTGCCGTTGGCGCATGGCATGCAGTTGCTGCGCTCGGCCTATTTCGAGGCCTACACCTCGCATGATGCGAGCTTGGGGTATTTCCTGACCTCTTTGGTTTTCTTGATGGTGCTTGCATTGGCGGCCGAACGTCTGGCCCGTCCCAATGTCCAGCCGATGTGAGGCAAGTAGATGATCCATTTCAATGGCGTCACTGACGAGCCCTATGCATTCGGAAGCAGGCAAGCGCTGCTTTCCAATGTCGATCTCGCGATCCCGGTCGGGCGCTATGCGCTGCTGTCGCCCGCGCCCGAGCTGCATCGTCAGATCGTTGACGTGCTGTGCGGGCTGCGTCCGCCTCGCCAGGGCTTCGTCAAGCACGACGGCAACGTCTCCTGGGCCATCGGCCGGCAGGGCTTCATCCGCGGCAAGGCCAACGGCCTGAGCATGATCGACTTCGTCAGCGAGATGTACGAGATCGACGCGGATGCCACGCACGAACTGGTCGCCGACCTGGTCAGCGATCCCAGGACCCTGGCCAAGCCCATGGAGCATTGGCCGCTCTACGCGCGGCAGGAATTCTCCTTTGCGCTGGCGTTGGCGCCAGCGTTCGACGTCTATGTGATCGAAGGGGCCATCCCCTTCGAGCCTTGCCGTTTCACCCGCCTGTGGCTGGCTCTTTTCGAAGAGCGGCTGGTTGGCCGGACACTCATTCTTTCCAGTTATCGCCAGAATCAGTTGGCGGACTATTGCTTCAAGGGTTTGATTTATGAACGAAGCGCGCTCAGCATCGAAGACGACCTCGACCAGTGCATCCGCAAGTATCCTCCGCGACGATCAAGGAGCGAATCCGGCACAGGCGACGACGTCTTCGGAGGCGGCTTCGATGAGGGCGGAATCGGCCTCTGAGGGCAGGTCCGAAATCGAACGCCGCCGCCGCGAGCGCCAATCGGCGCTGCGTGAGCGGCGCCGCCATCGCTGGATCAACACGCTCATGGTGCTGGCGCCGGTGGTGTGCGCCCTGATCTATGTTTCTCTGTTTGCCACGCCGCGCTACGAGGCCGAGTCGCGCTTCTTCGTGCAGTCAGCCTCCGGCCAGCAAGGCGGCGGTGGCGCGGCGGCCAGCCTCCTGACCACGGGCAACGCGGGCGGCATGCTGGGCGGCTTCGTGGACGGATGGGCGGTCGCCGATTTTCTCAAGTCGCGCGACGCCATGCAGCAGCTCGACAAGAAGGTCGGGCTGCGCCAGTACTTGATCCGCGCGGGCATGGATCCGATAAACCATCTGGCCGAGGATTCCAGCGAGGACGATCTCTTCCGCGCCTACCAGGCTTCGGTGAAGGTGTCCTTCAACGCGCTGGAGCAGATCGACGTGCTGCGCGTGAGCGCGTTTTCGTCGGAGGACGCCGCGATTCTGTCCAGGGCGCTCATCGAGCTGGCCGAGAACTTCGTCAGCTCCATGAACGAAAAGGGCGTCGCCGACAAACTGAAAGTGAGCGAGGAGGCAGTGAAGCTCGCGGAGCAGAAGGCGCTTGCCGCCAGAGAGACGCTGACCGCGTGGCGCACCACCCATGGCAACATCGACCCCACCGCCACGGTGACGATGCTGCTGAACCTCTCCAGCCAGTTGGAAGGTGAGCTCAACACCGCACAGATCAATCTCGACAAGATCCGCGCGCTGGGCAACAAGGACCATTTCATGCTGCGGCCCGCCGAGATGCAGGTGACGTCCCTGAAAAAGCGGATTGCGGCGGTGCGTCAGCGCCTGAGCGGCGGCGGCAACACGGAAGCGAAGCAGCTCAAATCCTATGAAGCGCTGAGGAATGCCCAGGTGTTCGCGGATTCGAACCTGACCCTGGCGCAGCAGACCTACCAGCAGGCCATGACCGACACGCTGCGCCTGCAGCGCTACCTGTCCATCATTGCGCAGCCGGTGCCGACGGACCGCCCGAGCAGTCCGCGCACGGGAATCCTGTTGCTGCAGGCGCTGGCGCTGGGCTTTGTGCTGATGTTCATCGCGCGTGTGGCGATGGCTTTGTTGAGGGGATTGCGTCATGGTTGATATGGCAATTGCGGATCGTCCTGTCGGAGTCGACGCCACGGCGCGCTTGCGCGATCTGATCAAGCAGATTCATTCGTCGCCCGAGCCGCTGAATGAAATGCCCGCGCTGGAGCCGGCGCTGCGGCAGGCGGCCGACGGCTGGCGCGATGCGCGCCGCCTGCTGGTTTCTCCCCTGGTGCGGGAGGGCAAGCTGGCCGCGGCCATTGCCGCGCTGGAGATCATGGTCGCGGTCTATCCCGCGCGCGCCGACGAGCGGCGCCTGCTCGCCAGCCTCTTCGGCCGCACCGAGCAATGGGATCGCGCCATCGCCGAGGCGGACGCCGCCGCCGGCATCGAGCCCGGCGCCGCGGCCCTGCATGCGGCGCGCATCCAGTTGCGCGTGCAGGCCGGCCGGACGGCCGAGGCTGCCGAGGTCGCCCGCGCGACCAGGAGCATGGCGGAAAACGAGCCCGGCGAAGCCCATGCCTGGCTGATGGCCTTCGTGCGCAATGGCGACGCGGCAGAGGCGGCGGACATGGCGGCGGCGCTGGACCCGCGCGAACTGCCCAACGAGCGCGTGGCGACGATGGGCGTGCGCGCCCTGCTGGAAGACGGCAGGGTGGAGGCGGCGATCCGGTTCGGCGATGCGGCCTTGGGCGCGGGCCACGATTGCGCTGTCTTGCGCTCGTCCCTGGGGCTGGCGCATTTGCGGCGCGGCAACGAGGACGACCGCAAGGTGCATGCGCTGGCGCATTTCGAGGCCGGCCTGAACGCGGCGCCTGCGGACGTGAGGCTCTTGACGTTGCATGGCGAGACCCTGCTGCGCGCTGGACGCTACAAGGAGGCCCTGGCGCCGCTGAAGCAGGCTGTTGATCTGGCGCCGGATCTGGAGCAGACGCGGGCCTTCTATGCGCGCGCCTTGCGCTATACGCTGCAGTACGACGCCGCGGCCGACCAGATGATGCATCTGCTGGAGAAATCGCCGGAGAAGCCGCTCTGGCAGCGCGCGACCATCAGCGCGCTGTCGCAGGCCGGGCGCAAGCAGGAGGCCGAGACACTGTTCGGGAAATACGTCGCGCAACGCGGCCAGCGGCTGCCGGCGACTTTCCAGGAGGCCATGGCGCAGCTGGAGGAGCGGCTGCCTACCGCCCCTATTCCGCAGGCGCGCCTGGACTGGGCCTGGTCGATGCGCGGCGACACCAGCATCGACCGTGCGCAATGGGAGCGTCGCGCGCGCTGGGGCCATCTGGTGGACCACCTGCTGTTCGACTGGCTTGAATGCCGCGAAGAGAGCGTCGAAGAGGCGATGCAGGTGCTGGGAGAACTCGATACCGGCGAGCGCTTCTTTGCGCCGCTGCTGGCCGCCGGCAAGGGGGTGGTGGTCGCCACGGCGCACGTCGGCCCCATGTATGCCGGACTGATGGCGCTGGAACTGGTGGGCATCCCGTCGCGCTGGCTGGCGACCGCGCCCAGCATTGCGCAGAGCAGTTATTCCGCTGCCCTGATCTCCACGGCGGACCAGACCGAGGCGCAGGTCGCCAAGGCCTGCATGCGGGCGCTGAGCTCGGGCTATGTGCTGTGCCTGGCCATAGATGGGGCCGCCAATCCGGCGGCGCCGCGCACCACCTTCGAAGGGCAGGAAGTAACGTATTCCAGCTTCGCGTCGCACCTGGCGCATCGCATGGGCGTGCCCTCGGTGTTCTACGCGCCGCGCTGGGAGAACGGCCACGTCGCCTATACGCTGGAGATGCTGCCCGCACCCCAGCCCGGCGAGGACGCCGATGCGTACTCCCTGCGCTGGCAGCAGGCCTATTTTGAACGGCTGAGGGAGCACGTGGCCGGTCCCCCGGAAAACCTGCGCCTGAGCGGAGGCATCTGGCGCCACGTCACCGCCGCGGACCGGTCCGCGCAGCAATAGGAGCCAATGCCGATGAAGGCTGCAATCAAAACCGCGCATTGGCTGTTCGCCCTGGCTGTTCTGTACGGCGGGGCGGCCGCTGCCAGCGAAGCGTGCAAGAGCCCGGACGAGCACTGTCCGTCCATTGCGGCGCTGCTGCAGCAGCGCGAGGGCTACGGTGCGCAGGCCACGGGCGGCTTGGGCGGCAAGTTCATCGACGTCACGTCCGATCAGGACTCGGGCCCTGGGACGCTGCGCGCCGCGCTGGCGCAGGCGAAGAAAGGCCCCACGTGGATCCGCTTCGCGTCCGACATGACCATCGTCCTGGATACGCAGCTGCGCGTGCCGTCGAACACGACGATAGACGGGCGCGGCAAACGCGTCACGCTGATCGACGACGGGCTGGGCGTGTATGGCAGCAAGAACGTCATCCTTACGCATCTGACGATAGACGGGCGCCTGTCGCGGCTGACGCAAGCCGTGAACGTGGCCAACAACAGCCGCGACGTGTGGGTCGACCACATGGATCTTTCGCGCATGTCGGACCGGCTGCTGAACGTGAAGAACGGTTCTACCGATGTCACGATTTCATGGACCAAGTTCCATAATTCGAACAAGGTCATGCTGCTCAACAACATTACCTCGAAGAACCTCTACGCCAACTACGACCGCGATTCGATTGCGCGAGTGACACTGCACCACAATTATTTCCTCAACACCGTGCAGCGCAATCCCCGCGCGCAGTTCGGCACTTTCCACCTCTTCAACAATCTGCTGGAAGACTGGGATTTCTACGGCATGAGTTTCAGCCTGGAGGCCCGCGCGCTGGTCGAAGGCAATATCTTCAAGAACTCCACGCAACGCAAATGCGTGGAGCCCGAGTTCTTTCCGACGGTGGAAGGAATCAACGTGAACTACTGCCACTACATTCCCATCGCCGCCAAGCGCAGCGCGCTGGAAAACGGTGAATCCGACCGCGGCGCCTACGAGAAACTGAAGTCCGAGCATGGCTACACGCGCGACTACAAGGCCTTCCTGCGCTTGAAGGACAATCTGTATCTGGGCGATGCGAAGCCGGTGCTGCAGGATTACCGGGCCGAGTCCGCGCCGACGCCGCCGTATTGCTACGGTTATGAAAAGCCGACGCCGGAGCTGGCGGAAAAGATTCGCAAGTTCGCGGGGAATACGGGCGGCGATACGCCGTTGCCAGCTTCCAGGCTCGGATCGGGTTGCCCTGGCTGAGCTTGCCTGGATGGCGGGCCTGCGCAGAGCGGCGATGAGTGCGGCCTGGGATTTGTATTATCGAAATACAGCCTGTGGTTTGTAAGCTGGGGCAAGATACCGCCCCGGCGTCTTCCCCGTCATCTGGCGGAAGTACGCAATGAACGCGCTGTCGCTGGCAAAGCCCAGATCGAACGCCACCGCGGTCACGCTCTGGCCCGCGGCCAGCAGATCCACTGCGCGCAGCAGGCGCCAGAGCTGGCGCCAGGCCTGATAGCTCATGCCGGTTTCGCGCTGGAATATCCGGGTGATGGTGCGCGCGCTCGCGCCGACGCGCCCGGACAGCGCGTCGAGTTCGGGCGGAAGTTCCTCCAGGTCCAGGCCGGCCAGGCGGCGGTCGGTGGGCACGGGCAGCAGCATGGGCTCCTGCCGCGCCATGCGCAGTTCGTCCATGCAGACGGCCAGCAGGTTGCGCGGCGCGTCCGCGGACCAGTCGGTATCGAAGGGTTCCAGACTGATGCGCTCGAATACCTCGCGCAACAGCGGGGTCATCGAAAGTATGGCGGGGTTGGCGGCGGGTGCGGCGATACGCGCCGGGTCCAGATAGATCGAACGGTATTCGACTTCGCCGCGGATCAGGACGCGGTGTTCGGTTGCTGGCGGGATCCAGGCCACGCGGATGGGAGGCAGCACCGCGATCAGCCCCGGCATCGCAAGGCGGATCGATCCCGCATGGGCGAACAATAGCTGACCCCGGCCGTGGCTATGCAGTCCGGAGTCGTGCTGTATCAAGCGCGACGCAATGCCCGTCACGGGCTGCGCCATGGTGTCGGGGTTGAACGCGTCAGTGGGGGCAAGCCTGGCCATTTGTCCGAGTTCCGATGTTTTTTGTCTTCCGGGCTACAACGGCGGCGGCGGCGTCCGGCTAAAAAACGGACTCCCTGTTTATCGACGCTGCCATGTACCGCCGCCCGCCTCTTCCGCTTGTCATTCTGCTGCTGAGTTTTCCGCAGATAGTC
The DNA here is from genome assembly GCF_059760445.1 of Achromobacter sp. D7-1. Taxonomy (NCBI): domain Bacteria; kingdom Pseudomonadati; phylum Pseudomonadota; class Betaproteobacteria; order Burkholderiales; family Alcaligenaceae; genus Achromobacter; species Achromobacter sp. D7-1. Next base: position 98,238 of record NZ_JCBAMT010000003.1, read on the forward strand.
GAGACGATATACAGCCCTGCTTTGCCGCTGATCGCGACAGCCTATCAGGCCGCGCCAGAAGAAGCGGCGCAGACGCTGTCGCTTTGGTTTGTGGCCTTCGCCTTCGGCGTGGTGGCGTGGGGACGGCTATGCGATTTCTGGGGCCGCAGGCCGGCATTGCTGGCAGGGCTGGCGATCTACGCGCTGGGCGCGGGCTGGGCCATGGCGGCGGGCGATTTCACGCAGTTGCTCGCGGCCAGGTTGATCTCCGCTTTCGGCGCTGCCGTGGGCTCAATCGTAACGCAGACCGCCTTGCGCGATAGCTACCGGGGCCTGGAACTGGCCCGGGTCTTTTCGATTCTGGGTATGGCACTGGCCGTGAGTCCTGCCGTCGGCATGTATGCCGGGCAGGAGATCGCGGCGGCGGGCGGGGTCCATGGCGTATTCCTCGCGCTCGCCTTGCTCGCCGTCGCGCTGCTCGGCGCCAGCGCGCTACGCTGGCCCGAAACCCGGCCCCAGCCGCACTCGACGCCACCCTTCGGGCCGACATTGCGCGCCATGTTGCAGGACCGCGCAATCTGGCGCAGCGCGGCGCTGATTGCCATCTTCAATCTCGCGATCTTCGGCTACTACCAGCTGGGCCCTTTCCTTTTCGCTCGCCTGGAGAATTCCTGGCTTGGTTTCGGCGCAAGCGGCCTGGCGCTGGCCGCGGCCTCGCTATGCGGCGCCTTCCTCAACACGGTGTTGCTGCGGCGCGGGTGCGCACCCGAACGCCTCGTCCTGCTGGGCATCGTGCTGCTGGCGCTAGGGGCCGGGCTGGTGGCGGCGCTTAGCCAAAGTTCGGCGTTTCTCGTCGGCATGGCGTTGATTGCGGCGGCATACGCGATTGCCATTCCCAACATCCTGGCCGACGCGCTGCGGGCCTATGCGAACGCTGCCGGCACGGCGGGCGCGATCCTGAGTCTGATCTACTACAACCTGCTGGGGGCTGGGCTGGTTCTTGCCGGGCTGGGACAGAGGCTGGATCTGCTGCTGGCCTGTTGTGCTACGCTTGCGGCGGCTGCGTATGCGATGAAGGCGCGGGGTATCTGAGAACATGGGCGAGACCGCAGCCAGTGGCGCATGTGGTTCCGTCCCTACCAGGCCACTGGCTGCTTAGCTGAGATGCACGGAAGACGCGATGCCCTGATCCGCCATCTTCGAATACGGGCAGATCGTTTCGGTTTCGTGGACCAGCGCCAATGCCATGTCCTTGGCCATCCCAGGCAAGGAAATCTCCAGCCTGGCCTTGATGCAGAACAGGCCGTCAAACGCTTCGCGCGCGAAAGTGGTGGTGCAGTGGATGGCGAAATCTGCCGGCAGCGGGACATTGTTTTTCATGGCGACCAGTCTCATGGCGCCATGAAAGCACGCGGCGAAGCCCGCCGCGAACAATTGCTCGGGATTGGTGCCGCCGCCATTGCCGCCCAGCTCCTTGGGCAGCCTGAGTTCGAGCTCCAGTTCGCCGTCATTCGAGACGGCCTTGCCGGACGCGCGGCCGTGTCCGGACGCGCCGCCGGTCACGGAGACGGTAGTCGTGTACAGAGGCAGATCATCTGTGCCGACATAGGGATCCAGGAGCGAAACGGGCGGCGCGTACGGGGTTTTCAAGGCAGACTCCTCAGGTGCGGAAAGGCGGTTTGTTGTTTTAGCCGCGGCAACTATAGAGTCGTCCCCATCGTGCGAAAAGACAGAATTTCTGTTCTGCGCGGCATCTTTTCTTATACCGCTGGGTTCGGTTTCTTAGGTGCTCCGCTTGACGTCGGCCAGCCTGTGCAGCTCGTCCACGTCGAGGATGGCCAGCCCGCCATAGTAGGTTTCCAGCACACCCGCTCGGGCGAGCCTGGCGAGCGCTGCATTGCAGCGTTGCCGCGAAATGCCGCACAGGCCTGCGATTTCCTCTTGGGAAACCTTGAGGCGGCCATTCGTGCCGGAATGCCTTTCCGCGTTGAATTGCGCCGCGACGGCGCGCGCGACCGTGGTGTCGACGTCCAGCAGCACATTGGAGGTGAAGCTGCTCATCAGCCAGTCCACCCGCTGCGCCAGGTGCGTCATCAGCGCCTTGGTGAATTCGATGTTGTGGTTCCACAGACGTTCACAGGTCTCGCGCGGCAGTATCACGATCTGGCTGGGCCTGAGGGCGACCACCTCGTATTCAAACCGCTGGCGGCGGATCATGGTGGCTTCGCCGAACCAGCTGCCGGTGCTGAACCCGGCCAGGGACAGCGTCTTGCCGTCGGCGCCGGGCGAGGACCATTTCACCAAGCCCTGTACCACGCCATACCATCCCGGCGAACGGCTGCCCGCCCGGAACAGGAATTCGCCGGCCGCCAGCGATACGACTCGCAGTTCCGCGCGGATCATGGTGCGTTCGAGTTCCGGCAGGCCCTTGTACCAAGGAACCACGTCGAGCATCTTGTCCACCGCGCCCTGCGCGCGCCGCCGCGTCGCGCTCAAGCGTTCATTGCCGGCATCGGCTGGCGGTTCGCGCATCGTCTTCCTCCTTCGTCGCTGTTTTGTGGCGTCGCTCAGGTAAACCCTAGGCCGCTTTGTCACCATGATGACTGTCCGCCGCCGGGGCCCAGCACCAGAATAGCCGAGGTTCCAGACGCCAAAACCCACAAGAGGAGACAAGCATGTTGCCCATGCAAGGCATGATGTGCCGCAGCGCCCTGGCCTGCGGTCTGGCCGTGTCGCTGCTGCACGCCCCTGCGGCCCAGGCGCAGATTTCTGACGATGTTATTCGAATCGGCTTCATCACCGACATGTCCGGCGTGTACTCGGGGCCGGATGGCCCCGGCGGCGCCGAGGCCATCAAGATGGCGATCCAGGAGATGGGCGGCGAGATCAACGGCAAGAAGATCGAGCTGCTGACGGCCGACCATCAGAACAAGGCGGACATCGCTTCGGCCAAGGCGCGCGAATGGTTCGACCAGGCGGGCCTGGACATGCTGATCGGGGGCACCAATTCCAGCACGGCGCTGGCAATGTCGAAGGTCGCGGCCGACAAGAAGCGGCCCATCATCGTGGTGGGCGCGGGCGCCCCGGCGTTGACCAACGAGCAATGCACGCCCTACACCCTGAACTACGCTTACGACACCGTGGCGCAGGCGCGCGGCACCGGCGCGGCGGTGGTCAAGGCAGGCGGCAAGAAATGGTACTTCCTGACCGCGGATTACGCGTTCGGCAATGCCTTGCAGGCCGACACGACGAAGGTGGTCGAGGCCGGCGGCGGCACCGTCGTCGGATCGGTCAGGCACCCACTGGCGGCCAGCGACTTTTCGTCCTTCCTGTTGCAGGCGCAAAGCAGCAAGGCGGATATCCTCGCCTTGGCCAACGCCGGCGCGGACGCGACCAACTCGATCAAGGCCGCCAATGAATTCGGCATCACCAAGACCATGCGTCTGGCGGGGCTGATCATGTTCATCAACGACATCCACGCCATGGGGCTGCCGGCTTCGCAAGGCATGTACCTGACGGACAGCTGGTACTGGAATACGTCGGACGAAACCCGCGCCTGGGGCCGCGCCTTCTTCGAGCGGCGTAAGGCCATGCCTTCCTCGCTACAGGCGGCGGATTACTCCGCGGCGCTGCAATACCTGCGGGCGGTCAAGGCCACGGGCACTGACGACGCCGACCGCGTGCTGGCCTATCTGCGCGAAAACAAGCTGAACGACGTCTACATCAAGAACGGCGTGGTGCGGCCGGACGGGCGGGTCGTGCACGACATGTACCTGCTGCAGGTCAAGACGCCGGAACAGTCCAAGGAGCCCTGGGACTACTTCAACGTCGTCCAGACCATCGACGGCAACCAGGCCTTCACCACCAAGGAAGAGAGCCGCTGCGCGCTCTGGAAGTGAACCTCATGAGCAAACGCAAAGTCATCGTCACCATTGCCCCGACCGGGGGCATGGCATTCAAGAGCCAGAATCCGCACCTGCCCACGCAGCCGCTGGAGATCGCGGAGGACGTATACCGCTGCTATAACGCCGGCGCCAGCGTGGTGGCGCTGCACGCGCGCCGTCCCGACGACCAGGCGACCTGCGACGCCTCGGTGTACCGGGAAATGAACCGGCTCATCCGTGACCGCTGCGATATCGTGCTGAACAACTCCACCGGCGGCGGGGTGCATGGCGACATGGTCAAGGAGACCACGCCGGGCACATGGGAGATCCTGTGGGAAGAGCGGCTCAAGGGTATGGATGCCGGCGCCGAGATGTGCACGTTGGACGCCACGACCTTGAACCTCGCGTTCGGCGACCGCGAATACCTGATGAACACGCCGCTTAGCAAGGCCCGCGAACTGGCCGCCGGCATGCAGGCGCGCGGCATCAAGCCGGAATGGGAGGTCTTCAGCCCCACGCACATCCTGCAGGACGCCACCACGCTGATCGAAGAGGGTCTGGACGAAGGCCCCCATTTCATCAACCTGGTCATGAACGTGCATCGCAACTTCCAGAACGCCATGCCGTTTTCGGTACGGCACCTGCAGATGATGGTGGATCTGCTGCCCAAAGACAGCATCTTCTGCGTCAGCGGCATCGGACCAGCGCAGCTGGAGGCCAATATCGCCGCCCTGTTGCTGGGCGGCCATGCGCGGGTCGGCCTGGAGGACAACCTGTACTACCGCCACGGAGAGCTGGCCACCAACGTCCAGCTGACCGAGCGCGTCGTGCGCGTCATCCGCGAAATGGACATGGAGCCTGCCACGCCCGCGGAGGCGCGCGAGATCCTGGGCCTGCCGCTCAAAAGTGGAATCCGGCCCGAGTTCGCGCTCTGACAAGGAAACGCCATGAGCAATTCACTGCAAGGTAAACGCGTCCTCATCACGGCGGGCGCGCAAGGGATAGGCCTGGCGATCGCGCGCAGGTTCCTGGAGGCGGGCGCCGAGGTACATGTCTGCGACGTGGACGAAGCGGCGTGCAAGGCGGCCGCCGCCGAGCATCCGCGCCTGGGCGTCAGCGTGACGGACGTGTCCAGCGAAGCGCAAGTCCAGGCCATGTTCGGCGAGCTGACGGAAAAATGGGGCAAGCTCGACACCCTCGTCAACAATGCGGGGGTGTCCGGTCCGACCAACCGGCTGGAGGAAACCACGCTGGACGCATGGCAGCGCACGCTGGACGTCAATCTGACCGGAACCTTCCTGTGCGCGCGCAGCGCGGTGCCGCTGCTGCGGGCGGCAGGCGGCGGCGCCATCGTCAATATCTCGTCCGTTGCGGGGCGCCTGGGCTTTTCGTTGCGTACGCCCTATAGCGCCAGCAAATTCGGCTTGGCCGGCTTGACGCAGACCTGGGCCATGGAGCTGGGGCCGTCGAACATCCGCGTCAATTCCGTGCTGCCGGGCGTCGTCTCGGGCGACCGGGTCGAACGGATCATCGCCGCCCGCGCCGCCGCCAGCGGCGTGAGCAACGATGCGATGCGCGAGCAGCTGGTGGACAAGGTGTCGTTGCGCCGCATGACCAGTCCGCAGGACATCGCCAATCAGGTGGCCTACCTTTGTTCCGACGAGGGCGCCATCATCAGCGGCCAGAGCATCTCCGTCTGCGGCAATGTGGAGTATCTGGGCTGAGGCGACAGCACCCCTGGCGAACCGTCGGCGACGGTTCCAGAAAACCTGAGCGTCAGTTCGATCCAGGCGAATTGTTCGCCGTGTCCGGAAGTTCTAGACTGGACTCGTACATGCTTTGTGTACCGCTGGCCGTCGCATAGCGGTCTTGCAGCGACGGCGGGAGGTCCTGATGACTCAGGTCGAGACCTTTGCCACCATGCCGATGTGGGCGGGGTTCGTCGGGTTTGTGCTGGTCGTGCTGGCGCTGGATCTGTACGTGCTGGGCGGTCGCCATGCGCATCGCGTGCGGCCCCGCGAAGCCCTGTTCTGGGTGGGCGTATGGATGGCGCTGGCCGCCTTGTTCGGCGCCCTGATGTGGTGGTATCTGGATACCACCCTGGGGCGGGCCGTTGCGCACCGCAAGACGCTGGAGTTCTACACCGGCTATCTGATCGAACTGTCCCTGTCCGTGGACAATATGTTCGTCTTTTCGCTGATCTTCGGCTACTTCGTGGTGCCGCTGGAATTGCAGCGCCGGGTGCTGTTGTATGGCGTGCTGGGCGCCATCGTGATGCGGGTTTGCATGATACTCGCCGGCGTATGGCTGCTGTCGCGCTTCGACTGGCTGTTTTACGTGTTCGGCCTGCTGCTGGTGGTAACCGGCGCCAGGATGCTGGCGCGGGCGGATCATCAGCCTGACATCGCCCGCAATCCGCTGGTGCGCATGCTGCGGTCCTCCATGCGCATCACCAAGGACTACCACGGCGAATCGTTCTTCGTGCGCATCGGCGGCCTGCGGTATGCCACGCCCATGTTCGTGGTGCTGCTGATGATAGAGGCGAGCGATGTGGTGTTCGCGGTCGACAGCATCCCCGCCATCTTCGCCGTTACCACCGACCCATTCCTGGTCTTTACTTCCAACATTTTCGCCATCATGGGCCTGCGGGCGCTGTATTTCCTGCTGGCCGACATGCGGGAGCGTTTCCGCTACCTCAAGCACGGACTTGCCGCGGTGCTCATCATCATCGGCGGCAAGATGCTGGCCGCGCCATGGTTCCATGTGCCGGTGCAGTGGTCGCTAGTAGCGGTAGGCCTGATCTTGCTGGCATCCGTGGGCGCCAGCATGTTCCTGCCCAGACGGGCCGCGGCCAAGGCCGCGGGTCCCAAGGGCTGAGTCCCACGAACCGGAGATCTGTCATGAACACGATCATTCTTGCCACCGATGGGTCCAGTCACAGCGACGCCGCCGCGCGCTATCTGGTCGAAGGCCCTTTGCTGAACCGGGATTTCACGGTGCACGTACTGCATTGCGAGGCCGACGTGACTGGCGATGTCAAAGCCTTCATCGGTCAGGCCGACATCGACGCCTGGCATCACGAAGAGAGCGACAAGGCAATGAAGTCCGTGGTCGACATCCTGCGTGCGGGGAATGTCAGCTTCGAATGCCATGAGCTCACGGGACACACGCCGGACAAGATCGTGGCGCATGCGATCAAGGTCGGCGCATCGGCCATCGTGATGGGCTCGCACCATCGGGCGCCGTTCCTGGATGCCTTGCTGGGGTCGGTGTGCACGCGGGTCATCGCCCATGCGCCCTGCCCGGTCTTGTTGGTCTGAGGGGCGGCGGGCGTTGCCGGGCCGGGCAGTGGTATCTTCTGCGTGTTTCTTCGCAATACGCAGTGTTTCTTCATGCCCGACGACGTTCACAACCCTTCCGATACTCCGCCTGCCGGCGCGCCGGCGGCGCATTTGCGGCCTTTCGTCCAGAATTCCGGCACCCGGCGCACCCTGCATTTCACGCAGCAGGAAATCCAGAGCAGCATGTCCACGCTCAATCCTGACGCGCTCGAACTGGAGTACACGCGGATGATGATGGGCTTCGTGCTCTTCAATCCGGATCCAGACCGTATCTTGATGGTGGGGCTGGGCGGCGGCTCGCTGCCCAAGTTCTGCCATCGCTATCTGTCGGGCAGCGCTGTCGAAGTGGTCGAGATCGACCCCGCCGTGATCGCCCTGCGTGACGCGTTCATGGTGCCGCGCGACGGGGAACGGTTCCGCGTGATCCAGGCCGACGCGGCCGAACACATGCGCGGACTGTCGGACCATGCCGACGTGATATTCCTGGACGGGTTCGGCGTAGGCGGGATTCCCGGCCCGCTATGTTCGGCTGAGTTCTACGCCGACTGTTTCAGGGCCTTGCGCGAGGACGGCATCCTGGTGATCAACTTCCATGTGAACCACCCGGACCATCACGAATATATGGATCGGGTGCGCGCATCATTCGGCGCGTCCATGTTCGAAGTGGTGGACGATGATATGACCAACAGCATCGTGTTCGCCTGCAAGGGCGATCTGCTGGACGATCCGGCCGCGGCCCAGCTGCGGCGGCCGGCGTCCATGCCCAAGGACGCCTGGCGCCAGCTGATGCCGACGATGAAGGTGATTGGCGCGACGCTGGTGCAGAGATAGCACTCTAAGTGGACCAGCAGGCGTCGGGAAAGGCGTCAATGCTGGCGCCGCCTTCGCCGATGGCCTGCCGCAAGGCGCCGGACTGGACCAGCAGATTGCCTGCATAGAACTGGGCGCTGGCCTGGATTGCCTGCAGCGCGGCGCCGTCGGCCCCGCCGTCCAGCGCTGCGCGCAGGCGCAGCCCTTGCATCCAGGCGCCCGCCACCAGGCCCCAGAGCTCAAGATAGGACACGGCGCCCGCATGGGTGGCGCGCGGATCGGCGGCATGGCGTTCCAGCAGCCACGCGATGGTTTCGCGCAAATGGGTGCAGCCCTGCCGCAGGCTGCGGCCGAACTCTCGGGCCGGGGCCGCGCCCGCAAGCATCGCTTCGGCCAGTTGGGAAATCTCATCGAGCAGCAGCGAGGCTTGCGCGCCGCCGTCCCGGACTGTCTTGCGGCCCAGCAGGTCGTTGGCCTGGATCGCGGTGGTGCCTTCGTAGATGGTCAGGATGCGCGCATCCCGGTAGTACTGGGCCGCGCCGGTTTCCTCGATGAAGCCCATGCCGCCGAAGACCTGGACCGCGTCATACGTGATCCGTTGGGCGGTCTCGGTGAACCAGCCTTTCATGACGGGTATCAGCAGGTCGACGCGGGCCTGGGCGCGGCTGCGGACTTCGAGGTCCGCGCCGGCATGGGCCAGATCCCTCTGCATCGATAGGTACATGCCCAGCGCGCGCATCGATTCAATGCGGCTCTTCATGGAAAGCAGCAGGCGACGTACGTCCGGGTGGCGCAGGATCGGAAGCGCCGCGCCCTCTTCGCCGATGACCTTGCCCTGGTTGCGTTCCCGCGCATACCAGACCGCATGCTGGAAGGCGCGTTCGGCAACGGCCAGGCCCTGGTTGCCGACGGCGCAGCGGGCTTCGTTCATCATGACGAACATGTTCATCAGGCCCTGGTTCAGCTCGCCGACCAGGTAGCCGGTGGCGCCCTGCCCGGCGCCGAACTGCATGACCGCGGTGGGGCTGGCATGGATGCCCAGTTTGTGCTCCAGGGCCGAGCAGTGCACATCGTTGCGCGCGCCCGGCGAGCCGTCGTCCTGGATCAGGTATTTGGGCACGACGAATAGCGACAGGCCTTTCGCGCCGGCAGGCGCATCGGGCGTGCGGGCCAGCACCAGATGGATGATGTTGGACGCGAGGTCATGGTCGCCGTAGGTGATGAAGATCTTCTGGCCGGATATCGCATAGGATCCGTCTTCCAGCAGGGTTGCCCGGGTGCGCACGGCGCCAAGGTCCGAGCCTGCGGCAGGTTCCGTCAAGTTCATGGTGCCGGTCCATTCACCGCTGATCAGCTGGGGCAGCAGCTGGTCCTTCAAGGCCGGGGACGCCGCATGCAAGAGGGTTTCGATGGCGCCGCCGGTCAGCATGGCGCAGAGGGCGAAGCCGGGATTGCAGGCGTGCCAGATTTCCTCGGTCAGGGTGGACAGCACGCAGGAAAGCCCCTGGCCGCCGTATTGCTCGGGCTGGCGCAAGCCATTCCATCCGCCTTCGCAGAAGGCGCGGTAGGCCTGCTGGAATCCGGCGGGCGTGGAAACGCCGCCTTCATGCAGGCGGCAGCCCTGCTGGTCGCCGACGCGATTGAGGGGATCCAGCAAGCCTTGCGCGAATTTCTCGGCTTCGAGCACGACAGAGCGCGCGAGTCCCGCGTCCAGGGCGGACCCGCAGCGTTGTAGATGCGGATCCAGGGGAAACACCGCGGTCGTGAGGAAGTCGATGTCATGCAATGGCGCGTGATACTGGCTCATGGAGTGCCTATTCAGAAGTGGAGAGTGACTGCGCCGGACCGGCAGAGATTCTGGGGCCCAGGCCCGCATACCAGGGGCCACCGAGGCGGCAGGCAGGGTCGAGCAGCGAACCATCGATGCGGCCATCGCTCATGCAGTGCTCGGCGATGCTGAAATGGATGACCTCGCCCACCAGCAGGCGTGCGGACTGGATGCCGAAGGTGAGCGCCTGCGCCAGCTTGCATTCGAGCCGGATGGGGCTGCGCGCGACGCCGCGCGGCCTGACCCGCGTGCTTGCGACCATGTCCACGCCCAGCAGCGCGGCCTCGTCGACATCCGCCAGGTAGCGGGCCGAGGACGCGTGCATGGGGGCAAGCTGTTCCAGCGTGACGAAGTTGACGACGAATTCTCCCGTTTCCAGGATGTTGGCCGCAGTGTCCTTATCCTGGCCCTGGTGCTGGCTGATGCTCAGGGCGATCAGCGGCGGTTCCGTCGACACCATGGTGTAGAAGCTGAAGGGGGCCAGATTGCCCCGGCCCATCGCGTCCACGCTGGATACCCAGGCGATGGGCCGGGGTACGAGGCAGGAGGTCAGCAGCCGGTAGGTCTCGCGCGCGCTCAGCTTTTTCGCGTCCAGGCCGATGTGCGCGGCCATTCAACCCTCGTCCATGTGGGCCAGCCTTACCGGGTAGCGGACGTACCGCGCCTCGGCATGGCCGTCGAAGAGACCGCGGGCGCGCGCATGGGGCGTGCCGCGCAGCGCCAGGGGCTCTTCCACCAGCGATACCGGCACGTCCGCGGTCTCCAGGCGGGCGATGATGTCCGGCGCATCCAGGCCGGCCACGTGTCCGGCGATCGCGTGGTTGATGTCCGTGGCCAGCGTTACGCGCTGGTGATAGGACGAGGTTTCCGCAGTGCTCAGGTCCAAGGCAAAGGCTTGCACGAGGCGTAGCCAGAAGTGGTCCTCCAGTGCGGCAATCGCGACGCAGGCGCCATCGCGCGTGCGGAACACGCCATAGGCAGGCTTGTTCAACACGTCCTGGCGCTGCGCGGCCAGGCTGGCGAGTCCGGCCGAGGAGAACTGGCCCAGGCGCGGATTCATCCAGTGGGCCACGCAGTCCGTCAGCGACACGTCCAGATGTTGCCCGCGGCCCGTATGCTGGCGCTGCATCAAGGCCGCCAAGATGCTGGACAAGGCATACATGGCGCCGCAAAGGTCGGCGACGGGCAGGCCGGCTCCTGGCGCAGGCATGGCGGGATCGCTGCCCGCCAGCGCCAATGCGCCCGCCGTGGCGAGATAGTTGATGTCATGGCCTGGCCGCTGGGCATTGGGGCCGTGCTGGCCGTAGCCGCTCAACGACACGTAGACCAGCCCGGGATTGATGGCGGCGGCCTCGTCGTAGCCCAGGCCCAGACGCGCCATGACGCCCGGACGGAATCCCTCGACCAGGACATCGCTGCGCGCGATGATTTCGCGGGCCGCCTGCACGCCTGCCGGCTGCTTGAGATCAAGCATGACGCATGGCTTGCCGCGGTTGACGGCATCGAACACGCCGGGGTAGAGGCGGCGCGCGTTGTCGCCGTGCGGAGGGCGCTCGATCTTCGTGACGGCGGCGCCCAGTTCCAGAAGGTTCTGGGTCAGGAACGGCCCTGGCAGCAGTTCGGAAAAATCGGCAACCGCGATGCCGGAAAGGGGAAGAGGGTGCGGGTGAGGCATGGCAAGGCTCCTAGTCCAGCTGCACCTTGGCTTCTTTGACCACATTGCCCCACTTGACGGATTCGTCCTTCACGAAAGAGGAGAAATCCACGCCGGACTTCTTCAACGGCACGCCGCCGAAGGCGATCAGGCGCGAAGCGATCTGCGGATCGTCGATGGCCTGGGCGAACGCCTTTTCGAGTTTGGCGCTCACTTGCGCGGGCGTGTCGGCGGGCACGAAGAGGCCCATCCAGGACACGGAGGTGGCGCCCGGATAGCCGAGTTCCGCGAGCGTGGGCACTTCGGGGAAGGACGGCAGCCTGGCTTCTCCGGTGACGGCGAGCGCGCGGATCTTGCCGCTCTTGATGAAGGATTCGGTCGAGACCGGGTAGTCGAAGGAAATGTCGACCTGGCCGCCGATCAGCGCGGTGATCGAAGGCGCGCTGCCCTTGAACGGGATATGGCTGAATTTCACGCCAGCGACGGACTGGAACAGTTCGGCCGCAAGGTGCGTGCCGGTGCCGGCGCCGGCGCTGGACGTGTTGAGCTTGCCCGGATTGGCCTTGGCATAGGCGACGAGCTTCTCCAGCGTGTTGTACGGGCGGGATTCGTTGACGACAAGGATATTGGGAATGGCCGTCAGCCCCTGCACGGCGACCAGGGCCTTGTCAGGCTTGCTGGCGTTCTTGTAGATCAGGGGATTGGTGACCTGGGTGCCTTGGGTGCCGAGAAAGATCGTATAGCCGTCGGGCTTGCTATTGGCCGCGTATTCCGCGCCGATGTTGCCGCCCGCGCCGGCGCGATTCTCGACGATGATGGGCTGCCCCAGCAGTTCGGAGGCGCGCGCGCCGACCGTGCGCGCCACATTGTCCGTGATGCCGCCGGCGGTGAACGGGACGATGAACCGTATCGGGCGGTCCGGAAAGGCGGCGTCGGCCGAGGCGTTGAGCGGCGCGAGCGCCATGGCGGCGGCGAGCACGCCCGCCGCGGGTCCGAAGAGCTTGTTGAACATGGGTAGTCTCCTGTTGTATGGGTCCGCCATCTGGAGCGGCGGATGTTGAAGTGCGCTATCGCGCGGATGCGATCAGCACGGCGTCCAGCGCGACGGCGCCGTCCGGGCTGACCAGCACGGGATTCAGATCAAGTTCCTGGACCTCATAGGGGCCGCGCGTCACGAAGTCGGACACGGCCAGCAGCAGTTTTTCCAGGGCGCCGATATCGGCCGGCGCCTGGCCGCGGCACCCGGCAAGCAGCTGATGGCAGCGGGTCTCGGCGATCATGGCGCGGGCCTCGGCGGGCGTGAGCGGCAAGAGGCGGCGGCTCACGTCCCTGAAGACCTCGACATAAACGCCGCCGAGGCCGAAAGTCAGGACGTGGCCGAACAGGTCGTCACGGTGCACGCCCACCAGGGTCTCCACGCCGCGTTGCGCCATCATTTGTTCGATCAGGATGCCCTCGATGTCCGCCTGCGGATACGCCTCTCGCGCCCGCGCCATGATCAACTCCCATGCGTTGCGGATTTCCTCGGCCGTGCGCAGTCCGACGATGACGCCGCCGATGTCCGACTTGTGGAGGATCTGCGGGCTGACGATCTTGGCCACCACCGGGCCGTCGCATTGCGCGGCCGCGGCGACGGCGTCATCGGCCGTCCGGCAGACGCGGCCGAAGGGCACGGCGACTCCGGCCTCGCTCAGTAGCTGCTTGGCGGCGCGCTCGGCGTAGGCTTGCGGCGCCGGCGTATCGCGCTGGGGCGCCGCGTGCATGATGGAGGGCTCCCATGCTGGATCGAAGGCGCGGGCGGATGCGCCATGGCTGTTCCATTTCGCCAGCGCCTTGATGGCCTTGCCCAGAGTCCGGATGGGCGCAATGCCTGCGTCCACCAGGCATTGATAGCCGGTTCCCAGCTTGTCGCTCATCCAGACCGGCACGATGGGGATATCGACCTCGGCCTGTACCTTGACCAGGTTCTGGCAGGCGGCCAGTGTGGTGTCGCCGTATTCCATGGGGATGGGATAGAGCACGACGTCCACATTCGGGTCCTGGGCCACGCGCAGCAGCGAACCGTAGCTGATGTCGCTCTGGACCAGGATCTCCGCAGTGGTGTCGACGGGATTGTCGATGGCCGCATAGCTGGGAAGCAGCTCCGCCAGGGCCTGGCGGGTCCGCGGTTCGAACTCGGCCAGCGCCAGGTCCGCGGAACCCAGCATGTCCGCAGCCAGCGCGACGGTGCCGCCCGAGAACGAGTACACGGCGGTGCGAATGGCGCGCGCAGGCACGCCGCGCGCCAGCAGCGCGGCGGTATCGATCAGTTCATCGATATCGTCGACCTCCACGATCCCCAGTTGTCGGAAGGCGGCGCTGTTGATGTCCGCGCTGCCCGACAGCGCGGCGGTATGGGATTGCGTGGCCTTGACGCCGTAGGCGGACTTGCCGACCTTCAGGGCCACAATGGGTTTTCCCTGGCGCGCGGCATTGAGCGCTGCGGCAGCGAAACGGGGCGCGTCGTTGATGCCTTCCAGCAGCGTGACGATGACTTTGATTTCGGGCATCGCGGCCATGTGGTTGATGTAGTCGCTGGCGGTCAGGTCGACCTCGTTGCCGCTCGAACACCACAGGCCGATGCCGATGCCGCGGCCGCTGGCTTGCAGGAATGTGCGGCCCAGTCCGCCGCCCTGCGTGACCAGGCCGATCGGGCCGGGCATGCGGTCGTACTGGAAGGCCGGCGAGAACGTGAAGCCCAGGCCGCGGTTGTTGTTGTTCATGCCGGGGCAGTTCGGTCCGTAGATCCGGATCCCGGTTTCGCGGACGATGGCGCGCATCTGTTCTTCGAGCTGGCGGCCCGCCTCGCCTGTCTCGCCGAAGCCGGAGGTCAGGACGATGGCGAACTTGACACCCTTGCGGCCGCATTCCGCCAGCACGCTGACCGCCGCCGGCGCCGGCACGACCACGATCGCGGTCTGCGGCGCATAGGGCAGATCCATCACCGAGCGATAGGCGCGCCTGCCCATGACCGTGTCCTTGGTGGCGTTGACCAGGAATAGTTCGCCGGTGTAGCTGGAGTGCTCGACGATATTGGTCAAGGCGCGCTGGCCGATGCTGGCGGGCCGGTCCGAGGCGCCGATCAGGACGAGGGAGCTGGGATCGAACAGCGGGGCAAGGTCTGAAAACATTCGAGGTCCTCCGGGCATGTCGCGCATGCCCGCCTGGCAATGGTTGATGGTGCAATTAATACAACAGGTCGGATACTAATTCGAGATACCGGATAGGTCAATCGGAAATAAATTCGACATTTCGTTGTTCGATACGATATTATGAATTTAATAAGCCCTCCCGCAGGGGTCGGCACTGCCCCGGAACGGGGTGGCGCGCCCAGGGGAATTGCGTGATGGCACGCACGGCCGCGGGCCGTTCCATCCACACAGGAAAGAGTTACGCATGGATTTGAAAATTGCGGGAAAAGTGGCGCTGGTGACCGGATCGGGTCGCGGCATCGGCGCTCAGACGGCGCGGGTGCTGGCCGAAGAAGGGGCGCGCGTCGTCATCACCGACATCGACGGTCAGACCGCCGCCGCGACGGCGCAGCGGCTGCGGGATGAGGGCCACGAGGCGATCGGCGTCCAGTGCGACGTCTGCGAGCGCGACGCCGTCGCCGCCATGATGGACGCTGCGGCTTCTACCTTCGGCGGCGTCGACATCCTGGTCAACAACGCGGGTTTCACGCGTGACAAGTATCTGGGAAAGATGGCCGAGTCCGATTGGGATTCGGTGGTCGACACCATCCTGAAAGGCGCCTTCCATTGCACCCGCGCCGTGCTGCCGGGCATGATGGAGCGCAAGTGGGGGCGCATCATCAATATCGCCTCGCGTTCGGTGTTCGGCAACCCTGGCCAGACCAACTACACCACCGCCAAGCTGGGCCTGGTGGGCTTCACCCGCGCCCTGTCGCTGGAACAGGCCAAGTTCGGCATTACCGTCAACGCCATCGCACCCGGCTTCGTCGAGACCGAGCTGATCCAGTCCCTGCCGTCCTATCCGGCATTGCGGGATGCGGCATTGGCCAAGAATCCGGTCGGCTTCCTGGGCCAGCCGGACGATATCGCGTCGTCCGTCGCCTTCATCGCTTCGGAGCGCGCCCGCTACATCACCGGCGTCACGCTGTATGTGACGGGCGGACGTTTTTCGTCTTGAGACGCACACCCCATATCTTGAATTGGCCGCCTGGAGGACAACATGGATTTTGATTTCGATACCGATCAACTGGCCCTGCGCGACAGCATCAGGCGCTATATGAAGGCCGAGGTGGGCCCGCGCATCGCCGCCTGCGAAGCCGACAGGCGCATACCTTCGGACGTGCTGGAGGGGCTGGCGCCATTCGGCTACATCGGCGGACTGCTCCCCGAGGACGACGGTGGCTTCGGCCTGGATTTCGTCACGTGGGCGATGATGGTCGAAGAGGCCGGGTATTGCTGGGGATCGTTGCGCACCATCCTCAACATCACGAATATCTTCCTGCGCCTCGTCAATGCCTACGGTACGCCGGCCCAGAAAGAGAAATTCCTGCGGCCCGTGCTGGCGTCGGCCAAGAATGTCTGCGTGGCGATCAGCGAGCCCAATCACGGCTCCAACGTGGCGGGCATCGAGCTCAAGGCGGAAGACCAGGGCGACCACTATGTGCTGAACGGCAGCAAGCTGTGGATTACCAACGGGGTCAACGCCGACTACGCGATCGTCCTGGCGCGTACCTTCAGCGCCAGCTGCGACGGCAAGCTCTCGCTGTTCCTGGTCGAACGCGAACAGTCGCCCTACGAGGCGCGCCTGGTCGACAAAATGGTCCTGAAAGCGTCCGGCACCGCCGAGCTGCGTTTTGACGGCGTGCGCGTACCCAAGGAGAACCTGCTGGGCGCCGAGGGCACTGCGCTCAAGACCATGCTGACAGGCCTGAACTATGGCCGCCTGAACATCGCAATGGGCGCCGTGGGCGCGGCGCAGGCCGCACTGGATTTGTCCATTGAGTACGCCAAGACCCGGCGCCAGTTCGGCCGCCCCATCGGTGAATTCCAACTCGTGCAGAAGCATATCGTCGACATGATGGTCCGCACCGAAGCGGCGCGGGCGCTGGGCTACAAGGCGGCCGTGGCCGTGCAGAAAGGCCTGCCCGCGCGTGTCGAATGCTCCATCGCCAAACTGTACGGCGCCGAAGCCGCGCACGAAGTCGCCAAGATTGCGCTGAGCGTCCATGGCGGCCTGGGTTATTCGACCGAATACCCGTTGGAGCGCATCTTCCGCGATACCAGCGGCGGCACGATACCGGAAGGCACGGCGGAAGTGCAGACGCTGATCGTGGGCCGCGAGGTGCTGGGCCTGTCCGCGATCAACGCGGCGGAGACGGCGAAGTGACGGCAGCGCAGATTGCAGTCGAGGCGCCCGCGCCCGGCGCGCTGGCGGACTTGCGCTATTACTGGGACGACCTGCCGCCGGGCCTGGCGGTCGAGACCGCGGCGCGCACCATCACCGAAGCCGACGTCGTCGCCTTCGCCGGCCTGAGCGGCGACTACAACCGCCTGCATACGGATGCGGTCTACGCGGGCCAAAGCAAATTCGGCCGGCGCATCGCGCACGGCATGCTGGTCGGCTCCATCATGTCCGGCCTGAACACCCGCACCGTGCTGAACCAGTGCCTGGAACCGTCGATCCTGGGCCTGCTGGAGATGTCCTATCGCTTCGCCAAGCCCACGTTTGTCGGCGACACGATCAAGGTCAGGATCCTGGTGGCCGGCCGGCGCCTGGCCAGCGATACCAGCCGGGGCGTGGTCGAGTTCGAACGGCAAGGCATTAATCAAAATGGGGAAACGGTATGCGTCTGCAACGTGAAGATGCTGGTCGCCCGCCGCGCGTCGCAGTCCATTGAACAATAACGGAGAAATGAATTGATCAAGACCGAAATCGGGTACACCACCCCGGAAGTCATTACCGTGCGCGGCAAGAACCTGGCCACTGAACTGCTGGGGAAAGTCGACTTCGTCGACATGATGCTGCTGGTGATCTTCAACCGCACGCCCAGCGCGGCCGAGAAGACCATGATCAACCATATCCTGGTCACCGCCTGCGACCATGGCTTGACCCCCAGCGCCATGAGCGCCCGGCTGACCTACCTGGGCGCGCCGGAAGCGATGCAGGCCGCCGTGGCCGCCGGCCTGCTGGGCGCGGGCAGCGTCTTCCTGGGCACTACCCAGAACTGCGCCGAGATGCTGGCCGCCGGCGCCGCCGGCCTGTCCGATGACCCGGACGAAACCGAGTGCGACGCCGCGGCGCGCGCCATGCTCAGCGCCAGCAGGGAAAAGAGGCAGCCTGTCTACGGCATCGGTCATCCCATACATGTGAATGGCGATCCGCGCGTGCCGACGCTGCGCCAGCTGGCGCAGGAGCTGGGCTTTCATGGCAAGCACTGGCGCCTGATGGACGCCGTGCACCGCGTGCTGCTGCAAGACCGGAACAAGAACCTGCCCATGAACGTGGTCGGCGCGATCGGCGCCATCATCTGCGACATGGAGCTGGATCCGATGATCGCGCGCGGCCTCATGCTGGTCGGGCGCGCGGGCGGTTTGCTGGCCCATCTGTACGAAGAGCGCGAGCATCCTATCGGTCAGCACATATGGGATCTGGTGCTGGCGCAGGACGAGCGCAATGTTGCCCCTGTTCGTTGACATGGACTACACTGCCGACGCCGTTTAACCACGCCTTTTCAACTTGCTGCGCTTGTGTCGCAGGCCGATGGCAAACTCCAGGTAATTGAGCGTCATATGCCGACCTTTGTTAGCGCCGCCGCCCGTGCCATGGCGGTATTTGAAGTCTTCGCGCGAGAGAAAAGAGAACTCTCAAATTCCGACCTGGCCCGGCTGCTGGATCTGGCCGACAGCAGCTGCCTGGACCTGCTGCACACCTTGCATCAATTGGGCTACCTGTTCCGCACGCAGTCGCGGCGCTACTACCCTACCGGCAAATTGTTGCTGGCCGTCCAGCAGATAAGCACGGTCGATCCCATCATCCATGCCACGCGCGAAGCGCTCGAGCAGTTGTCCGAGCGTACCGGGGAAACCGCCTACATCGGGCGCATCGACGGCGCCGCGGTCAAGATCGTCGCCGTGCGCGATGGCAAGTATCCGCTGCGCTATATCCTGGGCCTGGGCGAGCGCATTGCGCTGCATGCGTCCGCCATGGGCAAGTCCTTGCTGGGCGGCTTGCCGCCGGAGGCGGCGCGCAAGCTGCTGGCCGCCAAGCCGCTGCGCAAGCTGACGTCCGCCACGGTTACCGAGCCCGATGCGCTCCTGGCCGAAATCGACAAGAGCCGCGAACGCGGCTGGTATCACACTCATGGTGAAGGCGGGGACGGCGCGGACGCGCTGGCCGTGTCGGGTTGGCTGGGCGAAGAATGCGTCGCCATGGCCATCTCGGGCCCTTCCGACCGCTTCCAAAGCAAGCGTGACGAGTACGTCGAGGTCCTGCGCGGCGTCGCCGGGAAAGTCTTCACGCGCGAGCGGTAGGCGGCATCGCGCGGTCGCTGGCCGGCCGCTAGGACGATTCTCCCAGTATCGCCGACAGCATCTCCCGGGAGGCTCCGGACAAGGCGGCGGGCGGTGCGCCGGGCTTGCCGTTTGCGCCGGGTTGCAGCGTATCCAGCAGTGCGGAAAGCGCCAGCGTCAACGAAGCATTGTCTTGCCCGGCGGGGGGCGTGCCCGCGCCTGCCGCCGCCGATTTCGTCAGCAGGAGCCTCGCGGCGTCCAGCGGTTGCGCAACGGGACTGTTCCTGGCGGCCGCGGCTTTCTGCCTGTCCGCCACCGCGGACGCGATGTTCTGGCTCTTGCCGTCGCCGGCAGCGGATTTCAGCGACTTCTTCCTGGCCTTCCACTTTTCCCTTTCGCTGGAGTAGGCCGCCAGCAGCGCGAAACGGTCGCGCTCGATCAGCAGCGGCGAGCCTGCGATGTCGACCGCCAGCGACTGAAACGCGGCGCGCGCGGCCACGGCGTTGTCGCTCAGCAGGGCCGTGGTCGTCTCGGTCCATTTGCGATGGAACGGCAGGGCCGCGGCGGCGCTGAACATGTCCTCTCCCAGCGTGGCGCGCTGCTCGAAGGCCAGCACCAGGTAGTCCACGTCGTTCACGGGCTCCAGGCCGCCGCTTCCATTCTGCCGGTGCAGCACGCCGTCCACCAGTTGCAGTCCTTGCAGCCTGTCTTGCGAGTCGGTGCCCGCCAATACGCGATAGCCGCTGCGGCGCAGCGCCAAGCCGTCGAAGACGCCGAAGCGGATGCTGACGCCATCGGTACCGAAAAGCTTGCTCAGGGGCTTGAGCAGGCCTTCGCCGGCCTTGACGACGGCGCCGCCCACCGCGCCGCCGAACATGCTGACCGTGGTCGCGACGAAGTCGAGTATGCCGCGGGTGAGGCTGCTGTCGCTGAAGCGGCACAGCGCGGCGAACATCTCCAGCCCGTCGCTGTTGTAGGGTACGTTGCGGGCGATATAGACGTCGCGGAACACGACCCTGCCCGCGCCTGATTGCGGCGTCGCCGCGCCCATCGCCTGCTGGATCGCGTCATAGCCTACGACATACGGAATCTCGCGTTGCGCGCCGGCCTCGGTGTAGCGCAGGAAAAAGGCGCACAGGGGCAGGAAGGCGGCAATGTAGTTGCCGGCATCGGTCAGGCGCATTTCGACCATGCGGACGCTGAAATAGCACTGTCCCGGAATGAAGGCTTCGCCGTTCAGTCCTGCTTCGCCCGCAGCCGCGCCGCCGGGCGGCGGATCGATCTCCGCATAGAAGTTGCGGCCTGCTGGCACGGTCGCCATCAAGGCGCCCACGCCGTCCGCCGAGGTTCCCAGGTCGCCTATCTTGCGCAGCATGCCGAATATGGAAGCCATGATGTCCGTTCCTGATTGCGGTGTCAGTCGCGCACGACCGCCAGCGCGGAAGCCCAGGTGGGCGAGCCCCGGGATTCGTCGTGCGAACCGGCACAGGCGCGCCGGTAGGCTTCAGCAAATCCCTGGGTATTGGCGGGATCGAAATAGGCAGCATAAAAGCGCCTGATGAAGCGCGCGCAGGTTTTTTCCTCGACCTGCCAGCGGAAGGCCAGCACGCCCATGGCGCCAGCCCGCATGACCTCCAGCGCCGTCCGCACCGAGGCGCCGCGGCATGACGACAGCACCAGCAGCTTGCAATTGCCGGCCTTCATCCAGCGGCCCACCAGGCGTATGGACAGTTGCAGGCCCTCGCCTTCTCTGCTGCCCGGCAAGACCAGCATGGTGCTGTCGCGCACCGAGTGGGCGTGGCCGGAGAAATGCAGGATGTCGTAGCCGCCGCCAGTCACCTTTTCTTCCAGATAGTCCTGCAGCGCGTATCCGGTCAGGAGCGGCACGTCCTCGACCACCAGGCGGCCGTCCAGGCGCTTGGCCAGGGCCTGCAGGTTCTCGAGTTCGTCGGCGACCGACTCCAGCGGAGGCAGCGTGACGCTCGGGATATCGTCTCCGCCATCTTCCGGCTGGAACGAAATGGTGCCGCTGAAGTTCGCGCCGATGAAAAGCAGGCGCACGGGGCCGGCTGGCCGGGACGCCGTCTGCTCCCAATCGCTGGCGGAGTCCATGCCTTCCATGTGCAGGCGGCGGGCCATGGGAATGCGCTGGCACAGGTAGCGCCTGTCATTGGCCTTGAAATCGGCATTGCAGCTCAATTCGAATGGCAGGCTGAAGAAGGCTGCGCTCTGATGGTCCGACACGTTGAAATCGAATCGCAGGTCCATCCAGGCGAGCCCATCGCCGGACGAGACGCCTTCCTGGTCGCGGGCCCGCTGGATCAGCGTGGCGATGGGCGGCCCCACGGTTTCGGCCACCATCACGTCGAACGCCTGCCTGCCCATGTCGCTGAGCGACTCCAGCCAATCGGCCACTCTCTGATTGTCGAGATAGGGCGAGAACTTCTCGACGCGCGTCAGCAGCGCGGCGATATCAGGTTGCCGCTTGTAGGGCATTTCCGGTGACCTGAAGTCGTGCGGGCCGAACTGGATCCGGTAGCGGACCGATTTTTCGGCAACTTCTATGACCAGCCGGCGGCGTTGCGTAGCGGCCGCCACGCTGTCCAGCACCACGGCGAGGTCTGCGCCACCGTCCCGCTTCTTGCCGATCTCGTTGCTCCACATCAGCCTTTCGGGCCGTTCCAGCACGCAACGCTGCACGGCTTCGGAGGGGGCTTCGGTCACGACCAGCACGGGTACGGGTGCGTGTTCGGCCAGCCAGTTGAGCAGCTCGACAGCCGCCGCGCCGCTCTTTTTCTTGGTGGCTTGGGGCGCCGGCTTGGCGTCGATGATCATCAGGCCCGGCAGCGTTCCGCAACGCTCGATCTCCTGCCGCGCGTTCTCCAGGTTGAAGACGTGCCGGAAAGGGGCGCCGACGAAGGGCTTGATGCGCGGGTACTTCTGCTCATGCCGCTGCAATTGCTGGATGCGGTCCGCCCAGCATTCCTCGTCGACATCGTCGCCGCCAGCAAGCAGGATCCAGTTGTTGTTCTGTCCAGGCTGTTCCATCGCCGCCTCCATCAACCCGACCGGGCAGGAAAGCGCAGGGTGAACGAACGCCATGGCGGCAGGACCGATTCATATGCCTCCGCGGGCGGCATCGCCGACTCGGCCAGGGGCGGCAGCGTCGCCAAGGTGCCGCCGTGGGCCTGCATGGTGCGCACGATCTGGGCGATGGCCAATCCGGCGCCATCATGCGCCGCGCGCTCCGCGTTCAGCAGCGCGTCGTCGGGCACTGCGTGCGCGCGCTGGTCCGTGTCCCAGTTTTGTGCGGCGCTCAGCCCCAGTTGCACCGAGCAGCCGTCAGGGTCGTCGCTGATGTCGATTTCCACCCGGGCGTCATCGGAGCGGCAGCGCAGCAAATAGGCAAGAATGGAGCGGAAGGCCGCGGACAGTGTATCGGCGTCGGCATGCACCATGGGTCCGCTGGCGGCGCCCACTTGCGCCAATGGCGCGATGCGGCCTTGGTCTCGCTGCGGCAAGGCGGCGATGATCCGGGTCAGCAACTCATGCAGCGCGACGCGGGCATGCTCGGGCGGAGCCTGCTGGCGCGCTTCGCTGGCGCTGGCCAGCCGCTCGAAGGTGATGTCGGCCTTGCCGATTTCCGCCACGATGCGCTGGCTGAGGGCATGGGCCCGGGTGACGATGGCCTCAGGCTGTTCGCCGCGTGCCGCGTCCTCGTGCAGCAGTGCGGTCTGCGTCGTCAGGCTGCAGGCCAGCGCCAGCGACGTCCGGGTCTGGTCGGCGATCTCGGCCACGGTTTCGCGCAGGAATCGCATGTCGCGTGCCCATTTCATGTCGGCGATGTCGGTGAAGAACCAGATGGCCATGTCCAGGCTGGGATCCAGGTCCGTCCGGGTCGCCAGTACCGAGCGCGGCTGTCCGCCCGCGCCGCGCAGCTCGATGCGTTCGCGCCGGACGCCGGCATCTGAAGTCAGCAGCGTGTGCGCCGACGCGTCGTCGGGCAGCGCAAACGCCGTGATCGACACCGGCGTCTCGCCTTCGAGGCAGCGGCCGGGCTCGGTGCCCAGCATGTCGGCCGCGACGCGGTTCATCTCGATGATGGAGCCCTCGCGACCCACGAACACCACTGCTTGTTCGGTTTCGGCCATCAGGCTCTGCTTGGTCTGCCTGAGCAGATGCTGGTCCAGCCCTTCCTCCAGCGACTCGATGATCTCCAGCAGGTCGTCGGCGTCGGGTCCCTTGAACGCATGCGATACCGAGGACTCCACGTCCAACAGCCAACGGATCCGGCCGTTCAGGCGGATCGGCACTGTCATGGCCGAGCGCAGCGGCCGCGGCGGACCGGTGTAATCGTTCCTGGGATCCCCAGGGTCGCCCACGTCGTCCAGCGACAGCAGTTGGCGCTGGCGCAGCGTCTGGCCCAGCATGCCGCGCTCGATGGGCTGCAGGTAGTTCGCAGGCAAGGCGTATTCGGGCGCCAGGCTGTGCTGGGTGACGATCTCGTAGCGGCTTTCCTTGCGGTTGACGCGGAACAGCGCCACGTAGTCCCAGGAGAAGAACTGCGCCAGTCTGGGCACGATGTCCTCCGCCGCCCGGCGCAAGGAAGCGGCCGTCATGATCGTCTCGCGCAATGATTCGGCGAAGGTGACGCGCTCGTCGTCGCGCTCTTTCTCGAAGCGCATCAGTACCGGCTCCAAGTCCAGGGCGCGCAGGATCTCCAGGTGGCGTTGCCCGTACTGCGCCGGTTGGCGCGAACACAGACTCAGCGCTGAGCTGTAGCCGCCCGGACGCGTGACGGGCAGGGTGACGCTGGCCTGCATGCCCATGTCGCGGTAGCAGCGTACGACCTCGTCGCCTGGCTCGAAGCGCTGGTCGCTGACGAAGCGGTCCATCTCTTCGACCCAGGTCTGGCCGGAATCCAGGAACGGCCGGATCGCAGGGGGCAGCTCCATCCAGCGCGCCGGCCACAGTTCCACCCCTTCGGGCCGTACCGCGATCGCGCGGAACAGCGACACCTGCCTGTCGTAGATGCCGAACACCGCGTGCTCGAACGGCACCAGCGGACGGATCTGTTCCAGGATGGCGTCGAGCTTGAGACGCCAGCCGTTGATGGACGGATCCAGCGCGATGCGCCGGATCTCGTCGCGGGCGGACTCCAGCGCCCGCGACTGGATGACGGCGATCACGCCCAGCAATTCGCCGCTGGGCGCGGGGTCTGGCGTCATTACCAGCTGGAACAGTCTTTCTTCGCCTTCGCGTCCGGGCATGGTGACGATCACGGCCACCATGGAATCGCCCTCCTGGTTGCGGGCGCAGCAGCGGATGGCATCGGCGATGCGGGGCGCGTCGCTTTTGCGGAAATGGCGGGCCAGTGGCTCGCCGCAAACCTCGTCGAGCTTCTGGCCCAGCGCGCGCGCGGCCTCGCGGTTGGCGAAGCGCACCACACCGTCCAGATCCAGGCGGAACACCGCATAGGGCGTGCGTTCAAAGCGGCGCGATTCCGCTTTCCTGAAGGGCGTGCCGTCGTTGACCAGCACGACGATCTTGCCGCTTTCCAATTCGCACAAGGGCACCAGTTGCGCGGGCACGGGCGCGCCGTCCGCGGCCTGGTAGATGCCGCCGACCGCGCCGCTGCCCATGGTCAATGGTTCGCCCAGGCCGTAGGTCTCGGCGGCGGCGCGGCCGCGGAACGCCTGGGCGCTGGGCGCGAGCGTATCGCTGACGTCGATGATGACACCGTCCCGGTCCAGCAACAGGCAAGGCACGCCCGCCCGCGACATCACCCGCAGCATTGCCGCGGGATCGCCCGGGATGGAGGCGGATGCTGGCACGCGTACTTGCGCGCCAGCATCCAGGTCCGTCTGCGCCTGAGGAAACTCAAACATATCGAAGCCCTCCCTGCTTGCCGCCCTTGCGGGCGCGGCTGCCGGCTCAACGCTTGATGAATGCAATGATCTGCTGCTGGGTGCCTTTGTCGTTGTCGAATCCGCCGTGCGTGCTGGCCGCCACCGGCGGGTTGGTGGAGCCGGGCGCGGGGCTGCCGGCGGGCGAGACATGCACGGCGTCGCACGCAATGCCGGCATCGCGGAAATAGCGCTCCATGCCGAGCAGCGGCGTGGTGGTGCCGCCTTCGAAGGACTCGCTCACCAGGTAGAGCAGCGAGCGCCGGTACGGGCCGCAAGTGGGATCGTCTTCCTCGGCCCGGTCGGAAAGATGGAACTGCTGATAGCGCTTTACCCGCGTCTTCAGATTCGGCACGACCAGCTTGCGGAAGGTGTCCAGCGTGACCGCCGGGGCCATCAGGTTGAGCGATTCCAGTTCACCGCCGTCGGCCGCCAGCCGGTGCACGAAGTGGCTGGCGACGATGGCGCCGGCCGAGTGGCCGACGATGTGCAGGCGCACGCGTCCCTGGCTGACGTGCGCCTTGAAATGCTTGTACAGCATGATCATCGCGGCTTCTTCCTGCGCCATGCCCTTGGGAACGGGTGCGCTCATGGCCTGGGCGTTCTGCTTCATTTCGCCCCAGATCACCGTGCCCGGCCGCGCCAGCCAGCGTTCCAGGCGCTGGTTCCACCAACGCTCCAGCCGCTCGCCCAGGCCGCCGGTGGTGCGTGGAACGCTGTGGGCGGCATCCTGGATGATGTTCTTCACGGTGGTGATGAAGTCCGTCTCCCACATCAGGAAGACCGGGAAGATCTGCTTCTCGTAGAGCAGCGGTATCCATTCGGCGGCGGCCTCCGCCGCATCCTCTTCGCCGACCAGGCCGCCGTGCGCGTACACGCATACGTCCATGGGCTTGTCCTTCAAGCCCCATTTCTCGCGCGCGGCGTTCATGTGCACGTCGACGATGGCGCGCAGATCGTCGGGCGTGGTCCGGAACGCGCCGCTGTTGCTGAGCTTGCCGTTGTTGCCCACGTTGACGATGAAGGGCGAGATCTCGCGGTTGCGCAGCACAGTGCCCGCGGCCAGGGTGACCCGCTTGCCTTCGGTGCGCAGCGTGATGCTGTTCGAGATCTTGGTGTGCTCATGCGTGACCACGCCCAGCTGCACCACCCAGCAATCCATGGCGTTGCGCATCCAGTCGTCGTAGGTCAGCACCGCCATGCCGTGGGTGCCCCACTCCTCGCCCCAGGAGTTCTGGATCAGGAAGCCGTCCTGGGTATAGCCGACGATGACGAAGGCGTGGCCGTCGGTGGCGGAATCCTGCGGGTCGGGCGGGATGATCCAGAACGGCTGGGCTCCCGGCGTGGACGGCGCCTTCAGCGGGGTGACGCCATGGCCGTCGTCCCAGCCGGCGTGGCAGCCCGCGCTGGCGTACAGAATGCCGACCTCGTTGAGCGCAGCGTGCATTTCGACGATGTTGCGCGTGTCGATGCGGTAGTAGGCGCCCAGCGGACGCTTGACGGCATCCAGCCACCAGTCGTCGGCGGTCTCGTTGGCCGCCGCCGGCATGTTCAGGGTCGGAAACAGATCCTGGGCGCAGGCGCCGTGCTTGAACCAGCCTTTGAGCGCGCCGCGCAGGCTCGATCCCGTGTCGTCGACCGAACCCGGGAATTCGTCGTAGCGCCTGGCCATGGAATACAGCATGAACGGCGAGATGGCTGGGCGCGGTTCGCGTTCCGACTTGCGCAGCAGGTACTCGACCACCGTGGACAGGGCGAATCCGGTGCAGGCCGAGGTGTCTTCCTGATGCTTCACCGTCAACCCCATGGCGGGAATCATCTCGGTCTTGGGCGTGACCGAGATGTTAGGGTGGAACGGAATGTCGCGGACATCGAAGGCATCGGGCTTGGCCGTGCGGCGAAACGGCAGCGCCGGCGGCAGGCTGCGGCTTTTACGCTTTGGAGCGGATCGGGGCGTCTTGCCGGCGGCGGGCTGCCGCGTTGCCACCGTCTTGCGTGCCGGGGCGGCACGCCCCGCTTGCTTCTTTGCAGCCATGGCGTACTCCAGTGGAGACAGGCTTTCAGCGCGAGGGCGGCATTTGCAGGCAAGACGACATGACGACAGTAATGATTGCGCCCGTAGCTGCGATATATAGGCGCGCCTAAACCAGTTCGCTAGTATCCGAAAGTATTACTCCTTGAATTTGAAATAGTGCATTTTCACTATTCGAGGCTTAATCCCACTGCGCCGCCAGGCCTTCCGGGCTGACTTCACGGCCGTTGCGCTCCAGCGCCGCGATCTGCGCCATGTCCGCCTCCGTCAGCCGCAGGTCCTGGGCCAGCAGGTTGCTGGCCAGGTTTTCGCGTTTGGTCGACGACGGAATGACGGCATAGCCCAGTTGCAGGGCCCAGGCCAGCGCCACCTGTGCGGGCGTGGCGTCGTGGCGTTGGGCGATCTGGCCGATGACCGGATCCTTCAGCACCTTGCCGTAGGCCAGCGTCATGTACGAGGTGACCGGGATGTCTTGTTCCTGCAGGAAGGCGGCGAGCTTGCGGTTCTGCAGGTAAGGGCTGAGTTCGATCTGGTTGGTGGCGATCTGCTCGCGGCCCACGGCGGCGATGGCGGCGCGGGTTTCGGCGATGGGGAAGTTGGAGATGCCGATCTGGCGGGTCAGGCCCTGCGCCTTGGCCTCGGCCAACGCAGTCATGAATTCCTCGACGGCGACGCCGTTGCCGGGCGCGGGCCAATGGATCAAGGTCAGGTCCGCGTAGTCGCTGCGCAGCTTGGCCAGGCTGTCCTGCAGACTGGGTATGAGCTTGCCGCGGGCGTAGTGGGGAACCCAGATTTTGGTCGTGACGAACAGTGCATCGCGCGCCACGCCGGATTCGGCGATGGCCTGGCCGACCTCGGTTTCGTTTTCATAGATCTGCGCGGTGTCGATGGCGCGGTAGCCGAGGTCCAGCGCGTTGCGCACGGAATCGATGACGGCCTGGCCTTGCAGGCGGAAAGTGCCGGCGCCGAAGACGGGAATGCTCATGGGTAACTCCTTGGGGGATTCAGGGCTGCGGACGCAGGCGTCCGGGAATGCCTGCAGTGTGCCCGTCGGATACTTGCGGAAAAAGTCCGGTATGCACGAAAGACTTTTGATATAAATGCAAGAATGAAGACGACGCTAGACGAAATGCAGGTCTTTATCGCCATCGTGGACAGCGGCTCGATCACTGCCGCCGCGGATGTGCTGGGACAGACTGTTTCCGCCGCCAGCCGGACCATGAGCCGGCTGGAAGAGAAGCTACAGACCACGCTGATGCGCCGGACCACGCGTCGGCTGGAACTGACCGAGGAAGGCCGGGCCTATCTGGAGCAGGCGCGCAAGATCGTGGCCGCAGTGGAGGAAAGCGAGGAACTGATGAGCCTGCGCCGCAACCAGCCGGCAGGACGCTTGCGGGTGGATGCGGCATCGCCCTTCATGCTGCACGTGATCGCGCCGCTGGTGCCGGGCTATCGCCAGCGCTATCCGCAGGTGGAGCTGGAACTGAACAGCAACGAAGGCAATATCGACCTGCTGGAGCGCCGCACCGACCTGGCCATCCGCATCGGGCGCCTGAAGGATTCATCGCTGCACGCGGTGCCGCTGGGCCATAGCCGCGTGCGCGTGCTGGCCAGTCCCGGCTATCTGGCCAAGCATGGCACGCCCAGGCGCGTGGCCGATCTGGCTTCGCATGTCCTGCTGGGCTTCAGCCAGCTGGAAGCGCTGAACGAATGGCCGCTGCTGGAGGCCGACGGCCAGGCCCTGCACATCAAGCCCCATGTGCGCGCGTTCAGCGGCGAAACCTTGCGGCAACTGGCCTTGAACGACGGCGGCGTCGTCTGCCTGTCGGACTTCATGACGCGCGGCGACCGCGAAAGCGGCGCCTTGCAGCAGCTGCTGGCGAAGCAGACGCAGGACGTGCGGCAGCCGATCAACGCGGTGTACTACCGCAACACCGCGATCTCCTCGCGCATCAAGTCCTTCATCGACTACATGGTCCAGGCGTTGGGTCCGCGCGGCTTCGAATAGCGCCGCAGGCGCCGCGCGCTCAAGCGCGTTCGCCGCTGACCGACTCGTACACCAGCGTTGCCAGCGTCAGGTCTTCGAGTGCGCTGCCCACGGCTTTGAACACGGTGATTTCCTGGTCGTCGCGGCGGCCCGGCAGTTCGCCGGTGGCCAACTGATGCAGGTCGCCGCGGATGTCCTCGTGTTTGAGCGTGCCGGCCTCGAAAGCGGCCAGCAGGTCGCCGGACTTGGTGGGCGCTTCGCTGGTGTCCACGTAGACCGAGGTGCCGTCGAAGCAGGCCGCGTCAGTCTCGCGCATTTCAGGCTTGAAACTGCCGATCAGGTCCAGGTGCACGCCCGGACGCAGCCAGGCGCCGTGGATCAGCGGCACGGTGGACAGGGTGGCGCAGCTGATGATGTCGGCCTGACGCGCGGCGGCTTCCAGGTCGCTGGCGGCCTCGGCATCGAAGCCCTGCGCGCGCAGCTCGCCGGCCAGCTTCTCGGCGCCGGCCGCGCGCACGTTCCATACCAGCACGCGCTGGATGGGGCGCACGCTGCGCATGGCCTGCGCCACCAGGCCGGCGATGCGGCCGGAACCGACGATCAGCAGCGTGCTGGCGTCGGCGCGCGCCAGGTAGTCCGCGCCCAATGCGGCTGCGCCCGCCGTGCGGTAGACGGTGACGATGTCGCCGTCCACCTGGGCGATGGGCACGCCGGTGGTGGCGCTGTACAGGTTGTAGGTGGCATGCAGGCCCGGCAGGCCCAGATGCGTGTTCTCGGGGAAGATATTGATGATCTTCACGCCGAAGTAGCCGCGATCGCTCCAGGCCGGCATGATCAGCGAGGTGCCGTGCGCATTGCCCGACTGGATGGCGTGGACATGCCGCGGCGGCACGGTGGCGCTGCCACGGAAGGCTTCCCGCAGGGCGGGAATGACGGCGTCGAAGGACAGGGCGTCGCGGGTTTGTTCGGTGTCGATGAAGCGCATGGGTTCTTGCCTGCTGCGGGTCGGTCAGTCTGAGGGCCAGCAGGCAGTCTAGCAGCGCGGGCGGCGTCCGCCCGCGCCGCGTCGTGGTTGAGTGCAGCGTCTAGTCGATGGCAGCCGTGGGCAGCGGATCGCCAGCGCCGGTGCGTTCGACGATGAGCTTGTAGTGCTGCGGGTTGCGGTGCTTGGCGAAATTGAACACGTGGTCGCGGAAGGCCTGGCCCATGGCCAGGTCGATGTTGGCGGTGATCACTTCGTCTTCTTCGCCGCTTGCGCGCGCCACGATCTCGCCGGACGGCGCGACGATCATGGAGCTGCCTATCATGTGGTGGCCGTCTTCGTGGCCGCACTTCGCGGCGGCGCCGACCCAGACCGCGTTCTGGTAGGCGCTGGCCTGCAATACGATCTCGTGCGTGGTGGTGCGCAGATGCGCGGGCTCGTTCCAGTGGATGTTCAGGGACGGCGTGTTGTAGCCCAGCACGATCAATTCTGCGCTTTGCAGCGACATGACGCGATACGTCTCGGGCCAGCGGCGGTCGTTGCACAGGCACATGCCGATCTTCACGTCGTTGGTTTCCCAGACACCAAAGCCCAGGTCGCCGACTTCGAAGAACTTCTTTTCCAGGTGCTGGAACGGCGCGCCGACCTTATGGTCCGAGTGGCCCGGCAGGTGGATCTTGCGGTACTTGCCGATGATTTTGGCGCTGCGGTCCACCAGGATGGCGGTGTTGAACTGGCGGCCTTCGGGCGTCAGTTCGGCATAGCCCAGGTAGAAGCCTATGGCCAGTTCGCGCGCGGCGTCGAACAGCGGCTGCACGTCGGCGTTGGGCATGCTTTTTTCAAAGTAGCGCTCGACGGCTTCGGCGTCTTCCATCCAATAGCGGGGGAAGAACGTGGTCAGCGCCAGCTCGGGGAATACGACGAACTCCGCCTTGCGGGCGGCTGCCTCGCGCATCATTTCCACCAGGCGGCGGACCACGGCGGCGCGCGTATCGGCAAGGTTCACTGCGCCCATCTGGGCGACCGCCAGGCCCATCTTGCGGGCGGGGTATGCATTACTCACGATGTGGATCTCCAGGCTGAAGGCGCAAGCATGCATCCGCGGGCCGAAATCGGGAACCGCTGTCTGGGCTGGCGGCGCGCGCCGCCGGATGCGACGGGATTCACTCCAAGGCCCTGATTCAGCGGGGATTTTCACCGTGGTGGCAGAGGTCGTCCCGGCCTCATGCATAACGCGGCGTCATGGAGTCCATGCAAAGTTTTATATCGGGTTTCCCCGTATGCCAGCGCTCAGAGGGCCTTGAAGGTCTTGAGATGGATGCTGGTTTCCGTGGCGGCGATGCCCTTGAGCGTACGCAGGCGGTCCAGCACTTCGGACAGCTGGTCGATGGTGGGCACGCGCAGCTCGGCCAGCAGGTCCCAGCGGCCGTTGGTGTCGTGCAGGCCCGCCACGCTGGGCTCGCCCATCAGCAGGCTCACGATCTTGCGGGTTTCATGGCCTTCGACGGCGATGCTCATCCAGGCGACGATGTCCTCGGTCTCGACTTCGGGGCGCAGCCGCACGGTATAGCCGCGGATGATGCCCCGCTCTTCCAGTTTGCGGATGCGGTTGTCGATGGTGCCGCGCGAGACATCGAGCTTCTTCGCCAGGGTGGCGACCGACATGCGGGCGTCGGCGCGCAACAGGCCGAGCAAGTTCTGATCCAGCGTGTCCATTGTGAAAAATGCTATTTATGGCTATCAGAATGGCAGAATCTTAGCGTTTTGTGTGGATTGTTGTCACTATTAATTGGTTTGCCCATCCCCCAGAATTTCTGTTCCATAACTCGGGGAGAACAAATTGACGACGCTGCTTTCAACTTCCGACGTGGCCAAAATCGTGGCCCTGCAAGGTCCGCGACAGGTCTTCGCCGGCCTGCTCGACTACTTGCTGGCGGACTTTCTGCGATGGCAGGAGTTCGACAAAAGTGCGCGGGTGGCCAGCCATTCGGCGACCGGCGTGATCGAATTGATGCCCACCGCCGACAGCGAGTACTACACCTTCAAATACGTGAACGGCCATCCCGGCAATCCGCAGGCCGGCCTGTCCACCGTGATGGCGTTCGGCGCGCTGGCGCAGGTCAGCACGGGCGAGCCGCTGCTGATCAGCGAACTGACCCTGACCACGGCGCTGCGCACGGCCGTGACCTCGGCCCTGGCGGCGCGCGCGCTGGCCCGGCCGGACTCGCGCAAGATGGCATTGATCGGCAACGGCGCGCAAAGCGAGTTCCAGGCCCTGGCCTTCCATTACCTCCTGGGCATCGACACCCTGCACGTCTATGACGTGGACGCAGGCGCCACACGCAAGCTTGAAAGCAATCTGGCTTCAGTGCCCGGCTTGCGCGTGGTGCGCTTCGATAGTGCGGCTGAGGCGGTCAAGGGCACCGACATCGTCACCACGGTGACGGCGGACAAGGCCTACGCCACCATCCTGACCGCGGACATGGTCGAACCGGGCATGCACATCAACGCCGTGGGCGGCGATTGCCCGGGCAAGACGGAGCTGCACGCGGACGTGTTGCGGGCCGGGCCGGTGTTCGTGGAATACGAGCCGCAGACGCGCATCGAGGGCGATCTGCAGCAGATGCCGGCCGATTTCGCAGTGACGGAACTGTGGCGGGTGCTGACGGGCCAGGCCGCTGGCCGCAAGCAGCCGGCGGAAGTGACCATCTTCGATTCGGTGGGTTTTGCGCTGGAGGACTTTTCGGCGCTGCGCTGGCTGCGCGATGCCGCCATTCGCCATGGCGTGGGCGCCCGCATCGAGGTCGCGCCGCAATCGCCCGATCCGAAGAACCTGTTCGAGGTGGTGCGGGCGGCTACGCCGGTGCTGGCAAGGGCTTAGCGCTCGCGCGCCGCGGCGTCGGCGCGGTTGGTGCAAAGCGCAAGCGCCGGCGTGGTGGAACGCGCCGGCGCCAGTACGATGGCGGCCGCGAATGCGGCCGCAGTCATGTTCACGCCCGGCTGGGCGTTTCAACCGGCGGCGTGCCGTCGTGGAACAGCGACTTCAGTTGCGATCGCAGCTCGGGCGTGTCGGCATGCTTGTGCACCGTGGTTGCATGCTGCACGGCCGCCTCCAGCAATTCGCCTTCGGAATCCGCCGCGAGGGCTACCGAACAGTTCATTTCACTGGGGTACTCGCGGCAATCGATGTATTTGCGAGTCATGAGGGGTCTCCCTGCGCGCAGGCTGGCTGAGCTCTGCGCAAGAGCATCCGGCGCGCGGCGCGGGACGTCCAGGCCGTTGGCGCGTCGCAGCGGCGGGGGCGGTCTGAAAAGTATAGATCTGGCACCGCCGGTCCGGCGCAGTTCGCAAGACGCGGTTCGCACTAGTGCGCGGGCACTGGTGCGAGGGCAGCGCGCTTCAGAAAGTGACGCGCTGCTTCAAGCCCTTGGCGATCATCGCGATGTCGATGTCCTTGCCCGGATTCTTCAGGCAGAAGTCGTACAGCACGGCCACGTAGGCATTGCCCAGCAGCTTGGTGATGGTGCCAGCCGTGGTGGCGGCAATGGTGCCGCCCACCGCGCTGCCCGCGCCGGGAATGAACTTCAACAGCCCGGAGACCACCGAGCGCCCGATCAGCGTGGCGGCGGACGCGCCCAGGGTGGACGTGACCAAGGTGGTGATGGCGGCGGTGTCCAGTTCCATGCCGAAGGTGATGCCGATCTTGGCGATCATGCCGACCTGGATGGGCACCAGCGCGAAGGCGTCCGAGAACGGAATGGGGGCGGCGGCGGCCGAGGCGGCCAGGCCGGCGGCCACGTTGACCTCTATCTCAGCCCGCTTTTTTTTTACTTCCAGGGCCTTCTTGTTGCGGGTGGACAGCGCGTTGGCATAGGCCCGCTGCTGCGCCTCGGGGATGTGCAGGGCGGTAGCCTCGATCAGGTTGTCCAGGCCCATGGGCGGCAATTCCGCGTCCAGTTCCTCGATCCATTCCGGTAGCGCGCGCACCGCCACCACCTGCTTGGCGCGCGGCAGCAGCTTGCGCGCTTCGTCGACGAAGGGGCTGTTCTTGCGCGCCTTGGTCAGTACCGCCACGACGGGGATGCCGGCGTTGGACAGCATGTCGCACAGTTCGATTTCCGCGTCTTCGACGCGGTGGCTGCTGTCCTGGATGCAGAGCCAGGCCACGTGCAGGTGCTTGTCCTGGTCGTCGGAGGCGGAGCGTTCCCGGATCAGGTCGGCCAACTGCTGGCGCGAGCGTTCGTAGTCGCCGACTTCCAGGCCGCGCGTGTCGATGATGGTGAGCGGATGGCCGGCGCGGGTGAATTCCTGGGTGGACTGGGTGACGGGCTTGCCCGCGCCCGTCTTGGCCAGGTCGCCCCGGAACACGGCATTGAGCAACGTGCTCTTGCCCACGCCGGTCTTGCCCGCGACCAGGATGTTCACGCGCCCGGCGCCGCGCGTGGCGGTGCTGATGGCGTCCGCGATGGCGTCCTGCAATTGGGGCGTGTCCATGCGCGGCGTGCTCATGAGGTGTGCGGGAAGATAGGCATGGGGATGATTCTATCGAGAAACGCGCGCGGCCATCAGGCGCCGCCAGAGACGCCGTAAAGATGGGCCGGTTCGGGGAAGGTCCGCGTCCGGACTTCGCCCGCATAGGCTTGCGCTGCCTGCTGGATGCGGCCGGCCAGGTCGTCGTAGCGTTTCACGAAGCGCGCGGTGCGGTCGAACATGCCCAGCATGTCGTCCACCACCAGCACCTGGCCGTCGCAGCGGCCGGACGCGCCTATGCCTATGGTCGGGCAGGCGACGGCTTCGGTGATCGACGCCGCCAGCGGCTCGACCACGCCCTCGATCACCAGCGAGAACGCACCGGCATCCGCCACCGCAGCGGCATCGGCGGCGATGCGGGCGTATTCGGCTTCGCCGCGGCCGCGCGCGCCGTAGCCGCCCAGGATGTTCACGGCCTGCGGCGTCAGGCCCACATGGCCCATCACCGGTATGCCGCGCGCGGACAGGTAGGCGACGGTGGGCGCCATGCTCTGGCCGCCTTCCAGCTTGACCGCGGCCGCGCCGGTTTCCTTCAAGATCCGCGCGGCGGACCGGAAGGCCTGTTCGGGGCTTTCTTCATAGCTGCCGAAGGGCATGTCGATGACGATCAGCGCGCGTCGCGAGCCGCGCACCACGGCGGCGCCGTGCGCAATCATCATGTCCAGCGTGACGGGCACCGTGGTAGGTAGTCCGTAGATCGTCTGCGCCAGGCTGTCGCCCACTAGCAGAGCGTCGCAATGCGGGTCCAGCAGCTCGGCCATGCGCGCGGTGTAGGCCGTCAGCATCACCAGCGGCTCCTGGCGCTTGCGCGCACGGAATGCCGGCACGCTCAGGCGTGGCGCGCTGGCCGCAGCCGCAGCGGCGTTCAGGGTGGCGGTCGTAGACATCGAAATCCTTCCTATCCAGGGTTGAGTGCTTGAATCGGGACCTTGCGATACCCGCATCGTAGCGGAAGGCCGTGGGGGCTCGCTTAGCGCATGGCGTAGCCGCGCAGGCAAATCTTTGCGGCAAAACGTAATCGAAATTTTTGCGGCGCGTGACGCCATGCCCTGTGGAAATCGTTCGCAACTAATTTGGGGACGTTTTGGCGGTTACTCAAAAGCGTTACATCTTCATGGGTTCACTCGCTTTTTCGATAGGTCCGGCTGCGTAGAATTCGCCGCTTACAAGCTTATTTCGCGGCTTCCGCGCAACATCGCTCATGCCTAGCCCCGGGCTTATTCCACGCTTGCTGCGTTCGCGTCCGCTGACCAAGAGCCTGCGTTACTTCTATCGCCACACCCGGCCCGCCGCATACCGCCACAACGAAACCCTTTGGCCTTTCGTGGCCCTGCAGCGCGATGCGGAGGGGCGGCTGACCGGCTGCGAACTGCGCGGCGTGCAGGGCCCTGCCATCACGCCCCTGGATCGGCTGCCGCGCGACATCGGCGCGGACGCCCATCTGATACTCAGCGGCCCGTCCGTGGCCCAGATCGACTACGCGCGCTGCCGGCTGGACGTGGCGATGGGCGTCAATGGCTCGATCGCGTTGCGGCGCCAGCACCCTTCCCTGCGCTTCGATTACTACGCGATGCTGGATGCGGGTTTCGTCAACCGCAGGCGCGAACTGGTGGCGGAAGTGCTGGCGCAGGACCTGACGCTGTTCGTCACGCCCGAGGTCTACCGCTGGATCGGCTTCCTGTTCGACCGCCGTTCCGTGCGCTGCCGCATCGCGCTGTTCGAAGAGGTGCACCAGCGCGCGCTGCAACCGCGCGCCCGTCCCGAGGAACTGGAAGCGCGGCTGGCCGACGATCCCGGCCTGGTGCTGTTCGACGCCCGCAATCCGGTGCATGCGCATGGCTTCAGCCTGGACCCGACGCGCGGCCTGTTCGGCGGCGGCACGGTGGCCTACACGGGCTTGCAGCTGCTGGCGTGGCTGGGCGCGAAAACCATCTACCTGCACGGCCTGGACCTGACGGCCGCGGCAGGACCCCGATTCTATGAAAGCGCGGCAACGCAGCTGTCCACCGCGCTGGACCGGCAATTCTCAGGACATATCGAACCCGCGTTCCGGCAAGCCAGCCGGCTGCTTGGCAAACGCGGGGTCAAGGTCTACAACCTGTCTCCCGCCAGCCGGCTGGGGGATGACGTGTTCGAGAAGCGCGACTGGAGCTGCCTGCTGCCCGAGCAGCCGATTTCGAGTATGACCCCATGAAGATTCTGTACACCAATTTCCACCAAGGCGATGGCGGCGGTCACACCACCTACGTGATGTCGCTGGCGCGCATCCTGTGCGAGAAGTCGCAGGTGACCGTGGCCGCGCCTGCCAGCAGCCGTCTGCTGGCCGAGGCCGCCGCCCTGCCCGGCGTGCGCACGCTGGCCCTGGAGTTCAAGAGCCGCCCGTTGCAGCAGCTGCGCGCGCTGCGCCAGCTGCGGGCCCTGCTGCGCGAGCAACAGTTCGATGTGATCCACGCCAACGGTTCCGCCGATCACCGCCTGTGCATGCTGGCGACCGTGGGCATGGGCGCGCGGCGCCCTTTCATGGTCTATACCCAGCACACCGACCGCAGCGCCAATAGTCTGGGCGCGCGGGTACGCGCCAAATGGGGCACCAACCGCGTCATCTGCGTATGCAGCCACACGTTCCGCCGCATGAAGCAGTCGGTCTTCCGCAACGAAGACCTGCGGGTGGTGCACAACGGCGTGGATACGGAAAAATGCAGCCCGGCCTCGCGGCGCGAGACGGCGCAGGCGCGCGACAGCCTGTTGCCCGAGGGCATGCAGGGCCGGCTGGTCATCGGCAGCAATGCCGGCACCGCGGTCTACAAGAATTGGATGGACATGGTGACCGCCGTGTCCATGCTGCCCGAAAATCAGCGGCGGCAGGTGGTGGTGCTGATCGCCGGCAAGCTGCCGGAGGCGGAGCAGATGCAGCGCGTCCTTGAACTGGGCATGTCGGATCAGGTGGTGTTCACCGGCCTGCTGGACGACGTCGGCCCTTTCCTGTCGGCGTTGGACGTGGGCTTCGTGCTGTCGTCCAAGCTGGAGACGATTTCCTTCGCCTGCCGCGAGATGATGGCGGCGGGCAAGCCTGTCATCGTGAGCGCAGTGGGCGGCCTGCCCGAAAACGTCACCGACGGCCGCGATGGCTGGGTGGTGCCGCCGGCATCGGTGGACAGCATCGTGCAGGCGCTGTCGCAGATCCTGGAAAATCGCGACGCCCTGGGCGTGATGGGCGCCGAAGCCCGCAGCACGGCGCTGCGGGAGTTTTCGCTGACCACGTTCGTCGGCAAGACCGAGCGCGTCTACCGCGAAAGCCAGGCGCAGCCGGCCTGACGGCCGCGCCCGGCGTTCACTTTTACTCGCTGTACGTCTTGGTGCTGTACAGGCTCGCCGGCAACAGGTTCAGCACAGGCAGACCGCTGGCCGGATCCTTGGCCTGCTTGTCGATGTAGGCCTGGAGCACGTCGGCGTCCAGCACGCCGATGTCCTGGCGGCGCGAGGCAGGCACGTTGGCCAGGGTCTTGTAGCCGTCGCCGCCGGTGGCGTTGAAACTCAGCACGAACAGCTTGTAGCTGCGGCTCGCGTCCAGCGGCAGCCAGTTGCCGCTGGCATGGTCCCGCACTTCGATGTTGGACACGCGGTTGCCCTGGGCCTGGGCCGCATTCACGTCCCAGCGCAGGCCGCCGGCATACGGATAGGGGCCGGTGGAGCCGCCCGCGCCGTAGACTGCCTGCATGCCGTCTTCCAGCATGCTCTTGACCTCGGCGCCGGTTACGTCCAGGCGCCAGAGCATATTGCCGAAAGGCACGACCTCGATCACGTTGGCCGCCGTCACGTTGCCCAGCAGCGGCACGCGCACTCCGCCGCCGCTTTGCAGCGAGATGTCGGCGCCGCCGTAGCTGGCGTTGGCCACGTCCAGATAAGCCTGCGCCACCAGTTGCTGGATGTCGCCGCCGCGCAGGCTGACGCTGCCCAGGGTGTTGCAGGCAGCGCTGGAGCGGCTGTAGTCGCGCGAACCGGGACCGCCCGGCACGCGCCGGGAGCACAGCTCTTGCGGCACCGATGCGACCAGGCTGCGGCTGAACTGGTCAACCTTGGCCTTGAACGGCTGCAGCACGGCCGTGGCCTGCGCGTCCGGCGTCTGCATGCGCAGGAAGCCGCTGGCCAGAACGTCGGCCTGGATCGCCGCCTCGTCCGCGGCCGAGGGCGCGCCGCCGGCCACCTTCAGCGGGCCGTCCATCAGCACGTGCGGCGTGCCGGCGCAGGCGGTGACATCGCCGTTGGCGTCGAAGCTGACTTTCAGTTCGCCCACCACTTGCGAGTATTCCCAAGCCTGCACCAGGCAGACGCGCTTGCCGTCCTTGTCCTGCAGCACGGTGGGATAGGCGCCGGCGGGCGAACCCACGCCATAGTCCGCCATGGACGCGGGACCCAGCAGCGTGTGCGAGTCGCCGCCCACCACCACGTCCACGCCGCTCAACTGCGCGATCACCTGCTTGTCGTAGTCGTAGCCGATGTGGCTCATCACCACGATTTTGTTCACGCCCTGCGCGCGCAGCGCGTCGATCTGCTGTTGCGCCGCCGCGGTCTCGTCGGAGAACACAGTGCCGGCGTCAGGGCTGGAGGATTGCTGGGTCTTGGCGGCGATGGTCAGGCCGACCAAGCCGATGTCCTGGCCGTCGCGCTTCAGGACCACGGCTGGCTTGACCATGCCGGGGGCGCGCGACGGATTCAAGGCCGACCCCGCGGCGAACGTAACGTTGGCGCTCAGCACGGGCGTCTGGCAGGCGCCTGCATGCAGCAGGTCGATGAAGCGCTTCAAGCCGCTGTCGCCCTTGTCGAACTCGTGGTTGCCCAGGGTCATGGCGTCGAAGCAGACGGTGTTCATCATCGCCGCGTCGGCCTCGCCGGGCTCGCCGGCGCGGTTGAAGTACAGCGTGCCGGTGGTGGCGTCGCCCGCGTGCAGCTTGAGCACGTTGGCGGACTGCGAGGCCAGTGCGTTGATCGCGCCGGTCACCCGCGGGAAGCCGCCGGTGTCGGCGTTCACGGCCACGCGCGAGCCGGAAGCGGTCTTGAGCTTCAGGTCTTTTTTCTTGCTGTCCAGGTTGGAATGATGATCGTTGATGTGCAGGATCGTCAGTTCCATTGCCCGGCCAGGGACCGGCTGTTCAGGCTGTTCGACGGGCTTGTCGTCATCGTCGTCACCGCCGCCGCAGCCGGCCAAAAGCGCCAGGGCGCTCAGCATGGCCGCGCCCGCGTTCCTCTTCCACGTGTTCATTCGCGTGTACCCCTCTGTCATCGGAGGGCGAATGGTCGCGGGTCAAGATGACGCCGAAATGAATGACAGTGTTGTCATGTGGCGGAGCGACATGTCGCATGCCTGTCATGGAAAAGCAACGGGCCCGGCGCATGGTGCGCCGGGCCCGTCGTTGCCGCAAAAGGTTCGTGCTTAGTAGTGGATGACCGTGCGGATCGACTTGCCTTCATGCATCAGGTCGAAGGCTTCGTTGATGCGTTCCAGCGGTAGCGTGTGCGTCACGAACGGGTCCAGATCGATCTTGCCGCTCATGGCGTCTTCGACCATGCCCGGCAGCTGCGTGCGGCCCTTGACGCCGCCGAAGGCCGAACCGCGCCAGACGCGGCCGGTGACCAGTTGGAACGGACGGGTGCTGATTTCCTGGCCCGCGCCGGCCACGCCGATGATGATGCTCTCGCCCCAGCCCTTATGGCAGCATTCCAGCGCGGCGCGCATCACGTGCACGTTGCCGATGCACTCGAACGAGAAGTCCACGCCGCCGTCGGTCATCTCGACGATGACGTCCTGGATCGGCTTGTCGTGGTCCTTGGGGTTGACGCAGTCGGTGGCGCCCATGGCGCTGGCCAGCACGAACTTGTTGGGGTTGGTGTCCACGGCGATGATGCGGCCGGCCTTGGCCTGCACCGCGCCTTGGATCACGGCCAGGCCGATGCCGCCCAGCCCGAACACGGCGACGGTGTCGCCTTCCTTGACCTTGGCGGTATTGTGCACGGCGCCGAGGCCGGTGGTGACGCCGCAGCCCAGCAAGCAGACCTTTTCATGGGGGGCGGCCGGGTTGATCTTGGCCAGCGAGATCTCGTTGACCACTGTGTACTCGCTGAAGGTCGAGCAGCCCATGTAGTGGTAGAGCGGCTTGCCGTCGTAGCTGAAGCGCGAAGTGCCGTCGGGCATGACGCCCTTGCCCTGGGTGGCGCGCACCTTCTGGCACAGGTTGGTCTTGCCGGACAGGCAGAACTTGCATTCGCGGCATTCGGCCGTGTAGAGCGGAATGACGTGGTCGCCCGGCTTGAGCGAGGTCACGCCTTCGCCGACTTCGACCACCACGCCCGCGCCTTCATGGCCCAGCACGGCGGGGAACAGGCCCTCAGGGTCGTCGCCGCTGAGGGTGAAGGCGTCGGTGTGGCAGACGCCGGTATGGGTGATCTTCACCAGCACCTCGCCGCGCTGCGGCGGCGCGACGTCGATTTCAACGATTTCCAGCGGCTTGCCGGGTCCGAATGCGACTGCTGCGCGTGATTTCATAGCTAGGCTCCACGTATGTCAGATAGCGTTATTTCAAGTAGGAACGGACCAGGCGCATCAAGAGGTCGATCTCCGCTTCGGGTTCGATCGTGGCGTCCTGGCGTCCGCCCTGGGCGGATTGGAGGAAGGTTTCACGCAGATGGCTTTCCAGCACCTCGGCCATCAGGCCGGTGGCGGCGCCGCGCAAGGCGGCCAGCTGCTGCAGCAACGCGCCGCATTCCGTGCCTTCGTTCACGGCCCGCTCCAGCGCCAGCGCCTGGCCCTGGATGCGTCGCAAGCGAGTGACGACGCGTTTTTTTTCTTCCGGGGAGTGCGGCACGGCAGGCTCCGATAAATACAGGGGGGGAGTATAGGGAATCTGGCGGCTCCCGTCTACCAACATACTCCGGCGCGGCGGTCCATGCCTAGGGCCCCAAACGGCTGCGGCTCGCGCGTCGTCGCGGCGCAAGCGATCTGTACCTGTCTATACTAGGCGCTGTCCGCTACCGGCCGCCCCGCGCCGCACTACAGGATTTTCCGTGGCCTCGAACCCTCCCAAATTGCCCATCCAAGCCAATGCTCCCCCTGCTCCGCTCTATGCGCAGGTCAAGCAGATGATCGCGCAGCAGATCCGCAGCGGCGCATGGCCGGAACACTACCGGGTGCCCTCGGAAAGCGAACTGGTCGATGAGCTGGGGTTCAGCCGCATGACCATCAACCGCGCCCTGCGCGAGTTGACGGCCGAGGGGCTGCTGGTGCGCATGCAGGGTGTGGGCACCTTCGTGGCCCAGCCCAAGGCGCGCTCGGCGCTGTTTGCCGTCAACAACATTGCCGACGAGATCGCGGCGCGCAAGCATCGCCACCACAGCCGCGTGGTCCGGCTGGCCGAGGAGCCCGCGGGCGCGGAACAGGCGCTGGCGCTGGACATCCGCGCCGGGCAGCCGGTGTATCACTCGATCATCGTCCACTATGAAGACGACGTGCCGATCCAGCTGGAGGACCGCTATGTGAATGTGCGCCTGGCGCCGGACTATCTCAAGCAGGATTTCACGCAAAGCACGCCATACGAATACCTGACGCGCGTGGCGCCGCTGAGCGAAGGCGAGCATGTGGTCGAAGCCATCCTGGCCAAGCCGCGCGAATGCCAGCTGCTGCAGATCGAGCGCGATGAGCCCTGCCTGCTGATCAGCCGCCGCACCTGGTCCGGCGACCATGCCGTCACGCTGGCCCGTTTGATTCATCCCGGTTCCCGGCATCGCCTGGAAGGCAAGTTCACCTCATGACGCAACCTGAAGTCCATCTTTACCGCGCTGCCGACTATCCGCGCATGCCCTGGCGCAACGGGGGCGGCACCACGCAGGAAGTCGCCTGCAACCCGGGCGGCAGCGCCGCTGCGTTCGATTGGCGCCTGTCCATCGCCGATGTGGCCCAGGACGGCGGCTTTTCGGCTTTCACGGGTTGTCAGCGCATCATCACCGTGCTGGAAGGCCAGGGCATCAAGCTGACCGTGGATGGCAGCGAGCAGGCGCCGCTCGGGCCGCGCCAGGCTTATGCCTTCGCGGGCGACGCGCGGGTGCAGTGCCGCTTGTTGGACGGACCGATACGCGACTTCAACCTGATCTATGCGCCCGCGCGCTGGCATGCGCGGTTGCAATGGGTGGCGGGCGCGGGACCGTGGACCTTTCACAGCGCCGCGCGCGACGTGCTGGTGATGACCGCTGGTGGCGCGCTTACGGTGCGCATCAATGGCGCGCCGCACGCGCTGCCGGCGCGCTACGACTGCCTGCACGCCGTTTCCACGGACGGCCTGGCCGAGTACCGGCTGCAAGCCGATGCGCCGCTGGACGCCTGCGTGATCGAGCTGCTGCCGCGCGCCGCCGCGATGTAGTGGTGGTATTGGGCTGTTTCGAAGCAAAGCCGGGACGCTCGTTCCGGCTTTTTTATTACGGGTAATCCCTGATAAAAATTTGACTCTTGCTAGCTTGTATATACAAGCATAGGCATCCTATGATGACGGCATGCGCAGCGCCCGTATCGGGCGCGCAGCCGAACCGATCAAGGAGAGCCTCTTGGACAACTCGAACCGATACCGCGATGTCGTCATCCGCGCGCCCCGCGGCAAGCAACTGAACGCCAAGAGCTGGCTGACCGAAGCCCCCTTGCGCATGCTGATGAACAATCTGGACCCCGACGTGGCCGAGAACCCCAAGGAACTGGTGGTCTACGGCGGCATTGGCCGCGCGGCCCGCGACTGGGACTGCTACGACAAGATCGTCGAGTCGCTCAAGAACCTGAACGAGGACGAAACCCTGCTGGTGCAGTCGGGCAAGCCCGTCGGGGTCTTCAAGACCCACGCCAACGCGCCGCGCGTGCTGATCGCCAATTCCAATCTGGTGCCGCATTGGGCCACCTGGGAACACTTCAACGAACTGGACGCCAAGGGCCTGGCCATGTACGGCCAGATGACCGCGGGCAGCTGGATCTACATCGGCAGCCAGGGCATCGTGCAGGGCACCTACGAGACCTTTGTCGAGGCGGGCCGCCAGCACTACGACGGCAACCTCAAAGGCCGCTGGGTGCTGACCGCGGGCCTGGGCGGCATGGGCGGCGCGCAGCCGCTGGCGGCCACGCTGGCCGGCGCCTGCTCGCTGAACATCGAATGCCAGCAGGCCAGCATCGACTTCCGCCTGCGCACCCGTTACGTGGACGAGCAGGCCCGCGACCTGGACGACGCGCTGGCGCGCATCGCCAAATACACGCAGGAAGGCCGCGCCGTTTCCATCGCCCTGTGCGGCAACGCCGCCGAGGTGCTGCCCGAGCTGGTGCGCCGCGGCGTACGCCCCGACATGGTCACGGACCAGACCAGCGCGCACGATCCGCTGAACGGCTACCTGCCGGCGGGCTGGACCTGGCAGGACTACCGCGCCCGCGCCAAGCGCGAACCGGCCGCCGTCATCAAGGCCGCCAAGCAATCGATGGCCGTGCACGTGCAGGCCATGCTGGCGTTCCAGCGCCAGGGCATCCCCACCTTCGACTACGGCAACAACATCCGACAGATGGCCAAGGAAGAAGGCGTGGCCGACGCGTTCGATTTTCCCGGTTTCGTGCCGGCCTACATCCGGCCGCTGTTCTGCCGCGGCGTGGGCCCGTTCCGCTGGGCCGCGTTGTCGGGCGATCCGCAGGACATCTACAAGACCGACGCCAAGGTCAAGGAACTGATCCCCGACGATGCGCATCTGCACCGCTGGCTGGACATGGCGCGCGAGCGCATCAGCTTCCAGGGCTTGCCGGCGCGCATCTGCTGGGTGGGC
Source organism: Achromobacter sp. D7-1 (assembly GCF_059760445.1). NCBI lineage: Bacteria > Pseudomonadati > Pseudomonadota > Betaproteobacteria > Burkholderiales > Alcaligenaceae > Achromobacter > Achromobacter sp. D7-1. The sequence goes on from NZ_JCBAMT010000003.1 coordinate 142,522, forward strand.
CTGGGCCAACGCGCCAAGCTGGGCCTGGCGTTCAATGAAATGGTGCGCTCGGGCGAGCTGTCGGCGCCCATCGTCATCGGCCGCGATCACCTGGATTCCGGCTCCGTCGCCAGCCCCAACCGCGAAACCGAATCCATGCGCGACGGCTCGGACGCCGTGTCCGACTGGCCCCTGCTGAATGCGCTGCTGAACACCGCCAGCGGCGCCACCTGGGTGTCGCTGCACCATGGCGGCGGCGTGGGCATGGGCTTCTCTCAGCATGCCGGCATGGTCATCGTATGCGACGGCACGGACGAGGCCGCCGTGCGCATAGCCCGGGTGCTGACCAACGATCCGGGCACGGGCGTCATGCGCCATGCCGATGCCGGCTACGAGGAAGCCATCGAGTGCGCCAAGGAGCAGGGCCTGAATCTGCCCATGCTTGCGGGCAAGCGCTGATACGAAGCCGCCCATACCAGCGGGTTGCTGTTGCGCCCGCGACCATAGACTAGCCATGACCGAGACAACGCGATGACTCAGGACAGCCAGGCAGCAAGAGGGCCGCTCATCGAGCGGCGCTCGATAGATTTCATTCCCGAAGACGAGCGCCACGGCAAGCTCTACAGCCAGTTCACGCTATGGATGGGCGCCAATCTGCAGATCACCGCCATCATCACCGGGGCGCTGGCCGTGGTGCTGGGGGGAGACGTGTTCTGGTCGTTGATCGGGTTGTTCGTCGGACAAATCTTCGGCGGCGCAGTCATGGCGCTGCATGCGGCCCAGGGGCCCAAGCTGGGGCTGCCGCAGATGATCTCCAGCCGCGTGCAGTTCGGCGTCTACGGCGCTGCCATACCCATCGCGCTGGTGTGCCTGATGTACCTGGGATTCACGGCCACGGGCACGGTGCTGTCGGGACAGGCCCTGGGCCAGTTGTTCGGCGTGAGCGATACCGTCGGCATCCTGATCTTCGCGGCGGTGATCGTGGCCGCGACGCTGTTCGGCTACCAGGTGATCCACATCATCGGGCGCATCGCGACCGTGCTGGGCATCATCGCCTTCTTTTACCTTTTCAGCCGGGTGATCGCGTTGGGCGACGTGGGCCAGCTGCTGCAGATCCGCCATTTCACATGGAGCTCCTTCCTGCTGGCGGTATCCCTGGCGGCCTCGTGGCAGATCGCCTACGGCCCCTATGTGGCGGATTACTCGCGCTATCTGCCAAGCCGGACCTCTTCCTTCAAGACCTTCCTGGCGGTGGGTCTGGGTTCCGTGCTGGGCGCGCAGATCGCCATGGTGCTGGGTGTGCTGGCCGCGGCCATGGCGGCCGGCCAGTTCGCCGGGCGCGAGGTTGCCTACATCGTGGGACTGGGCGGCACGGGAACCATGGCGGCGTTGCTGTACTTCACCATCGCGTTCGGCAAGGTCACGATTTCCACGTTGAACTCGTATGGCAGCTTCATGTGCATCGCGACCATCGCCAGCGGCTTTCGCGGGCATGTGGAGATTTCCCGCCGGCAGCGCGCGCTGCTGGTGCTGGTCATCGTCGCCGCGGCCACGGCCGTGGCGTTGATCGGGCAGCATTCCTTCCTGAACGCGTTCAAGTCCTTCATCCTCTTTCTGCTGGCGTTCTTCGTGCCATGGAGCGCGGTCAACCTGGTGGACTATTACTTCGTCAGCCGCGGGCAATACGACGTAGCGGCGCTGTCGGATCCGAACGGCCGCTATGGCCGCTGGAACTGGCCGGGCATCCTGGTCTATGTGTTCGGGGTGCTGGTGCAGATGCCCTTCATTTCCACCAAGCTCTACACTGGTCCGATGGTCGAGCGCCTGGGCGGGGTGGATATCTCGTGGATCATCGGACTGGTCGTGCCCAGCATCCTGTATTACCTGTTCGCGCGCCGGGAAGCCCCGCCACAACATCGCGGCGCCGCCCGCGCGCCGATATCGACCCCCACGCCATGACGCCGGAACGTGCCTAGGAGACCCACAATGGAATTGCATCTGAAACCCGGCCTCATGACGCTGGCCGACTTGCGGCGCGTCTATCAACAGCCGGCGCGCGTGACGCTGGACCCGGCAGCGGCCGGGCCTATCGAGGCCAGCGTGGCCTGCGTCGAGCGCATCATCGCCGAAGGCCGCACGGCCTACGGCATCAACACCGGCTTCGGCCTGCTGGCCACCACCCGGATCGCCCGCGAGGACCTGGAGTCCTTGCAGAGTTCGTTGGTGCTGTCGCACGCGGCCGGGGTCGGCGAGGCGCTGGACGACGCGATGGTGCGGCTGATCATGGTGCTGAAGATCAACAGCCTGGCGCGAGGCTATTCGGGCATCCGCCGCAAGGTCATCGACGCGCTGATCGCGCTGGTCAATGCCGAGGTCTATCCGCATATTCCGTTGAAGGGATCGGTGGGCGCGTCGGGTGACCTTGCGCCGCTGGCCCATATGTCGCTGCTGTTGCTGGGCGAGAGCAAGGCGCGCCATCGCGGCGCCTGGCTGCCCGCGCGCGAAGCGCTGGCCCAGGCGGGGCTGGAGCCCCTGACGCTGGCGGCCAAGGAAGGCCTGGCGCTGCTCAACGGCACCCAGGTTTCGACGGCCTACGCGCTGCGCGGCCTGTTCGAGGCCGAGGACCTGTTGGCAGCTGCGCTGGTTTGCGGCAGCCTCAGCGTGGAGGCCATGCTGGCCTCGCGCGCGCCGTTCGACGCCCGCATCCACGCCGCGCGCGGGCAGCCAGGTCAGATCGACGTGGCCGCCGTGTACCGCGACCTATTGACCGAGGACAGCGAGGTCGGCCATTCGCACGTGAACTGCGACAAGGTGCAGGATCCCTATTCGCTGCGTTGCCAGCCGCAGGTGATGGGCGCCTGCCTGACGCAGATACGCCATGTGGCGCAGGTGCTGGCGATCGAATCCAATGCGGTCTCCGACAATCCGCTGGTGTTCGCGGAACAGGGAGACGTGGTTTCGGGGGGCAACTTCCATGCCGAACCGGTGGCGCTGGTGGCCGATAATCTGGCGCTGGCGCTGGCCGAGATCGGCGCGCTGTCCGAACGTCGCATCTCGCTGATGATGGACAAGCACATGTCGCAACTGCCGCCGTTCCTGGTGAGCAACGGCGGCGTCAACTCGGGCTTCATGATCGCCCAGGTGACTGCGGCGGCGCTGGCCAGCGACAACAAGGCGCTGGCGCACCCCGCCAGCGTGGACAGTCTGCCCACCTCGGCCAACCAGGAAGACCATGTGTCCATGGCGCCCAATGCCGGCAAGCGGCTCTGGCCCATGGCCGAGAACGTGCGCGACATCCTGGCGATCGAGTGGCTCGGCGCCTGCCAGGGCCTGGATTTCCGCCAGGGCCTGAAGACCGCGCCCAAGCTGGAGCGGGCCCGCAGCCTGTTGCGCGAGAAAGTGGCGCACTACGAGCGGGACCGGTTCTTCGCGCCCGACATCGAGGCGGCCAGCCAGCTTATCGCGGCGCGCGGGCTGACGGCGCTGGTGCCGGCGGGCCTGCTGCCCAGTCTTTGAAGCCGGCGCGCAACAGGAGCAAATGCATGAGACAGGTCTGGCGCAATTGCCACGCGGCCACCATGGCCCAAGGCCAGTATTCCGTGATCGAACGGGCCGCGGTGGTGACGCGGGATGATCGCATCGAGTGGATCGGCCCCGAGGCGCAATTGCCGCCGGCCGACGCCGCGCGCGAGCACGACCTGGGCGGCGCCTGGCTGACGCCCGGCCTGATCGACTGCCACACCCATCTGGTGTTCGGCGGCAACCGCAGCCAGGAGTTCGAGCAGCGCCTGCAAGGCGTGGACTACTCGACCATTGCCGCGCAAGGCGGCGGCATCGCCAGCACCGTGCGCGCCACCCGCGCCGCCAGCGAAGACGAGCTCTATGCCAGCGCGCGCCAGCGGGCCTTGCACCTGATGCGCGACGGCGTGACCACGCTGGAGGTGAAGTCCGGTTATGGCCTGGATCTGTCTAACGAGCGCAAGATGCTCAGGGTGGCGCGGCGTCTGGGCCAGACGCTGCCGCTGACCGTCAGCGCGACCTGTCTGGCCGCGCACGCGCTGCCGCCGGAATACGCGGGGCGCGCGGACGACTACATCGACGAAGTCGCGCGCCGCATGCTGCCGGTATTGGCGGCCGAGGGCCTGATCGATGCGGTGGATGCGTTCTGCGAGCATCTGGCATTCACGCCGGGCCAGGTCGAACGGGTGTTCCAGGCCGCGCGCGAACTGGGCCTGCCGGTGAAGCTGCACGCCGAACAGTTGTCGCCGCTGCACGGCGCGACCCTGGCCGCACGTTATGGCGCCTGGTCGGCAGACCACCTGGAACACCTGACCGAAAGCGATGTGCTGGCGATGGCAGGGGCCGGCACGGTGGCGGTGCTGCTGCCCGGCGCGTTCTACGCCCTGCGCGAGACCAAGCTTCCTCCCATCGACCTGTTGCGCCGCCATGGCGTGCCCATCGCCATCTCCAGCGACCTGAATCCCGGCACTTCGCCCGTGCTGTCGCTGCGGCTCATGTTGAGCATGGCCTGCACGCTGTTCCGGCTAACGCCTGAAGAAGCGCTGGCCGGGGTGACCGCGCATGCGGCGAAAGCGCTGGGGCTGCAGGCCACGCACGGCACGCTGGAAGCAGGCAAGTACGCGGACTTCGTGGCCTGGCAGGTGCAGCATCCATCCGAGCTGGCCTACTGGATAGGCGGCGACCTGCCCAGGCGCGTAGTGCGCCACGGCGCGCCGGTCGACGCCGCAACGCTGGTCTGAGACAGGCAGATCCGGACAGGATCGCGCCCGCGACGGACGGCTTGAGCCGGTCCGCGTTCGCAACCGCGACAGGCGGTCTACCATGCGTGCATGACGCGCCCATCCCGGGACGCGCGATCGGATTGGGTGTGGGTATGCGGATATGCATGATGGAAGGACCGGCTGATCTGGAGCCCACAGGTGTGACGTGGGAAGGCATGGCCGAACGCATAGGCGAGCTGGCTCCGGACTTGTTGGTCACCAATGAAATGCCCTTTGGTCCCTGGCTGGCGGCGGACCCGGCGTACGACGCCGCGCGCGCGGCGGATTCGGTGCGCATCCATGAGGCCGGCCTGGACGCCCTGGCCGCGCTGGGGGTGCCGGCTATCGTGTCGTCGCGGCCGGTGCACGCGGGCGCAAAGCTGGCGAACGAGGCGTTTGCCCTGCAGGACGGCCGCTACACGCGCTTGCATCACAAGCAATACTTCCCGGAGGAACCAGGTTACTTCGAGGCGACCTGGTTCCATTCCGCCTTCGACGGGTTCGAGGTGTTCGAGGTGGGCGGCATACGCCTGGGGGTGCAGCTGTGCACCGAACTGATGTTCAACGAGCGCGCGCGCGCCTATGGGCGTGCGGGCGCGGAGTTGATCGTGGCGCCGCGCGCCAGCAGCGCGTCGACGCGCCGCTGGCTGACGGCAGGCGCCATGGCGGCGCTGGTGTCGGGCTGCTATGTGGTCAGTTCGAACCGCGCGGGGCGCACGGCGTCGGGACAGGTATTCGGGGGAACGGCGTTCGCCTTCCAGCCCGATGGCGAACCCCTGGCGCAATCCAGCGATACCGAATCCATCGTGGCGATCGAGGTGGATCCGGCCCGTTCGCGCGCGCAGAAGTCGCTATACCCGTGCTACGTCCGCGAGTAGCGCGGCGCTAGCGCGTCGAGCCGGCCTGCGCCGGCTCGGTCGCGTCAAAGCGCAGCCGCGAAAAGCTGGCGACGCAGGCCAGTGCGGCGCAGCCGCAACCCAGCCACAGCGCGGCGATGGCGCCGTGGGTGCTGGAAACATTGAAACAGGCGGCTACCAGGGCCGCGCCCGAGGACTGTCCCAAGAGCCGCACCGTTCCTATCATGCCGCTGGCGCCGCCGGCTCGCGAGGCCGGCGCTGACATCATGATGGCGCGCAGGTTGGGCGATTGGAAGAAGCCGAATCCGGCACCGCAGATGGCCATGCGCCAGCAGATGTCCCAGACCGAAGGCGAAGCCGGCATCAGCGCCAGCGCCGCCATGCCCAGCGCCAGCAGCGCCAGGCCCACGCCGCCCAGCGCGCCGGCCGCATAGCGGTCGGACAGCCGCCCGGCGATGGGCGCCATGATCGCCACCACCACCGCCCAGGGCGTGATGAGAAAGCCGGTCTGCACCTGGCTGTAGCCCAGCATGGTCTGAAGCATGAACGGCAGCGACACGAAAGCCAGCGCCTGGGCTGCGAAGGCGCAGACGGCGGTGGCGGCGGATAAGGCGAACAAGGGCCGGCGCAGCAGGTCCACCGCCAGGATGGGCGCGGGATGGCCCGCCTGCCGGCGCATCAGCAGCCACAGGCTGGCCGCGGCGACGCCCCATTCCAGCGCTACGCGCGGCAGGGGGGCGGCGTGCGCCAGTTCGTTCGCGCCCAGTACGAACAAGCCCAGCGTCAGGGCGCATAGCGCCGCTGCCAGCCCGTCGAAGCGATGCGGCGCGCGCACGGTTTCGGGCAGCTTGCGCAGGCCCAGCGCGAACGCCAGCAGGCCGATGGGCACGTTGATCAGGAACAGCCAGTGCCAGGATCCCAGCAGCAGGATGGTCGAGGCCACGGTGGGCCCTGCCGCGAAGGCGATGCCCACCACCATGGCGTTCAGGCCCAGGCCGCGGCCCAGCAGGCGCGAGGGGTAGATGAAGCGCAGCAGGGCGCCGTTGACGCTCATGACGCCGGCCGCGCCCAGGCCCTGTAGCACGCGCGCCGTCACCAGCGTGGGCAAGGACGGCGCCAGGCCGCTGGCCAGCGAAGACAGGATGAAGATCGCCAGCCCGACGATGTAGACCCGCCGGTGGCCCAGGATCTCGCCCAGCGCGGCGGCCGGCAGCAGGCCCGCCACCATGGCCAGCTGATAGCCGCTGACGATCCAGATGGAGCCCGCGTCGCTGGCCTGCAGGTCGCGCGCAATCGTAGGCAGCGCCGTGTTGGCGATGGCGGTGTCCAGGCTGGCCATGCATAGCGCCAGCATGACGGCGAGGAGCGCGCCCGGGCGTTCGGAAGCCGGCAGGCCGACGCCGGCCGGGTAGACGGTATGGCGGGAAAACGAGAGCATGTGCGGGACCACTGGGGCTAGGCGTCCGGGCAGAGGGCCGGCGCGCCGCGATCACTGATTCTAGAACGTGTTAAGAAACACGGCTGGCGGGCCTTCGAAGCGACCGGCTTTTCTTGCAGGACATTTGTCCTTATCCTGCCGCCTTGCGCGGAACCGGTCCGCATCCGCGAGGAGTCATCGAAACATGCAATTCGCCGTATCCCGGCGCCGCCGCAGGCTCTTGTCGGCGTTCGCGCTGGGCGTCCTGGGCGCCGCAGTGGCAGGGCGTTTGCGCGCCACGCCCTTGACGCGCATCCTGGTTGGCTTCCCGCCGGGGGGCGGGGTGGATGTGATTGCCCGTCTGCTGGCGCGGCAGCTGGAGGCCGGCCTGGGCGAAGTGGTGCTGGTCGAGAACCGGCCCGGCGCGGGCGGCATGCTGGCGGCGCAGGAGCTGTTGGCTGCGCGGCCGGATGGACACACCCTGCTGTTCACCAATGACCACGCGCTGGCCATCGTGCCGCATATTGCGAAGCAGGCCGGCTATGCCTCGCCGGGCGATTTCGCCGCCGTGGCGCAGATGACGGACCAGGCCGCCATGGCGCTGGCGGTCAGGGCGGATTCGCCTCTGCGCAGCCTGAACGACCTGCGCGCGCACCAGGATGCGCTGTTCGTGGGGGTGCCGGCGCCCGGCAGTGTGCCGGAGCTTGCCCTGGAATTGCTGGATGCTCATCTGGGCGTGGTGGCGACTGCGATCCCATACGGGGGCGGCGCGCCGCTGGTGACTGATCTGCAGGGCGGTTATCTGGCGCTGGGCCTGACCTCCCTGGCCGAATTGCTGGACCCTGTGCGTGCGGGGCGGCTGCGTCTCCTGGCGATCTCGGGTTCCGCCCGGCATCCGGATGTGGCTGACGTTGCCACCTTCGCCGAACAAGGCGTGGCCGGGCTGGAGCGCGGCGGCGTGGCCGGGCTGTTCGCGCCGCGCGGCGTGGCGCCGGCCCGCATCGAGCAATTGCAGCAGCAGGTGGCGCAGGCGCTCGAATCCGAAGAGGTTGTCGCGCAACTGCGCTTGCAGGGCTCGCGGGTGAGGTTTGGCGATGCGGCCACCCTGGCGCGCAACATGGACGCCGTCCATCAGGCTTGGGCGGAACGCGCCCAGGCCTGGCGGGCGCGGCCGGCTACAGGGACTCCGGGTCGCGTCGCAGCGAAAAGCCCTGCGCCTCGTTCATCGCCAGATAGCTGACGTTACGCGACACCACCGGCGGCTTGTCGCCGGCATGCAGCGCGCGCACCTTGTCCAGCACCATCTTGTCCTCCAGCGTCATGCGGTCGATCATGCGCAGGTATTGCATCCAGCTTTCCACCAGGAATACTTCGCGCCAGACCCCTTCGCGCTCCAGGTCGCGGAACAGCTGCCACTGCTGCGCGCCGTTGCGCAGCCGCATGAGCCGCAGCGGATGCGCCGCGCCGATCAGCGCGGACAGCTTGTCTTTCTCGATCAGGTATTCGACCGCGACCAGCACCGCGCCGTGCTGCGTATTGAAGCCGGCCGCGGCCATGGTCGGCTCGGTGCTGTCGGCGCGCGCCAGCGATGAGGTGTCCAGGTGTTCGGGCAGGCGCGAGCGGTACATGAGCGCGACGGTGATGCCCAGCATGATGCCGGCGGTGGCCAGGGCGCCGGAAACACCCATGGTGCCGGCGAAGTGGCCCCACATGAAGGACCCGGCCGCCAGGCCGCCGAAGATGGCCGTCTGGTACAGCGCCAGCGCGCGCGCCTTGACCCAGTCGGGCACAAGCATCTGGACGGTGGTGTTGTAGGTGGCCAGCACCCCGATCCAGCAGCTGCCCGACAGCAGCAGCGCCGGAAAGGCCACCCACAAGGTGCCGGTCAGGCCCAGCGCCAGCAGGCACGCGGCCAGCAGCGCGGCGGCCACGCTGACCAGGCCGCCCGCGCCCCAGGCGGCCTGCACCCGCCGCACGAAGGCGCTGCCGAGGATGGCGCCCAGGCCCAGCGCGCCCAGCATGTAGCCGTACAGCAGTGCGCTGCCGCCTTCGTGTTCATGGGCCAGCAGCGGCAGCAAGGCCCACAGCGCGCTGGCGGACAGCCCGAAAGCGAAGGACCGCAGCATCACGACGCGGGTCACGGTGGAATGCTGGGTGTAGCGCAGCGCCGCCACCACGCCTTCCAGGATGCCTTCGGGCGGCAGGCGGCGCAGCGGCAGCTCGCGCCTCCAGCGCCAGATGGCCCAGATCAGGCCGCCATAGCAGAAGCAGTTCAGCAGGAACACCCAGGGCGCGCCCATGGCGCCCAGCAGCAGGCCGCCGATGGCCGGCCCGACCGCGCGCGCCACGTTGAAGTTGACGCTGTTCAGCAGCACCGCGCTGCCGACGTGGGCGCGCGGCACCTGTTCGCCGACGGCGGCCTGCCAGGCCGGCGTGACGATGGCGCTGCCGATGGCAATACAGAAGACGGACGCGATCAGCGTGATGGGATGCAGCAGCCCGGCGAAGGCCAGGATGGTGATGAAGACGCCGCCCGCCAGCTCCAGCAGCATGCCGGTCAGCATGACCTTGCGGCGGTCGTAGTTGTCGGCCAGCACCCCGGTCAGGATGGACAGCGCCACCAGCGGGAAGGCGGCGGCCACCTGGATCATGGCGACCATCAGCGGGCTGCTCTGCTCGGTGGTGATGATCCACGCGGCGGCGACGGATTGCGCCCAGGTGCCCAGGTTGGCGAACAGGTTGGCGATCCAGATGATGCGGAAGGCCGGAAACGCGAAGGGGGATAGCGTGCTCACCTGCAGCACGGGGGCGGGAGCGGCCTGCGCGTCCGCGGGCAGATCGGTGTTGGCCGAAACGGGTTGCAGCATGGAGTTCTTCCGGCGCGCCGGGTGGGCGCTCCTGTCGGGCGTGGTCTGGGTCGGGTAATGGTACGCCTAAGCCAGCGATCGATGGGAGCGCGCGCGGCCCCTCAGAGCGGCTGTGCGCCGCCCAGGGAGCTTGCTGCTTGCCAGCCCTACTGCTTGGCGGCGGGGGCCGCAGCCGGGGCCGGAGGATAAGCCTGATTCAGGTACTCCACGATCAGCGGAACCTGGTCGGCGGGGATGGGGGCGCCGTAGGTGCCCACCATCTTCTTGACCTCAGCATCCCAGAAGCCCAGGGGCATGGGCGGCTGGGACGACACGTAGTCGACCGAATGGCACATCAGGCACAGGGCCGCGTGCTGCGCGCCCGCGCCCGTGCCGGGGTGCAGCGTGGCGGTTTCCTGGGGCAGCTTGATCTCCAGGGCCTGGACAGCCGGGGACAGACAGGCGCAGGCCAGCGCAAGCGCCGGCAGGCAGCGACGGAAATGGCGGTTCATGGCGCTCTCCTCAGGCGGCGGTGACGCGGACGGCTTCGACCACGTTGCGCATGTAGCCGGCCGGGTTCCACAGCGGGTCCAGCGGCTGGGTGTCGCCGGCCATGTTGGTGGCGCGGACCTTCAGCGTGTAGTCGCCGGCGGCCTTGGGCGTGAAGTCGGCATGCCATTCGCGGAAGGAATAGCGGCCCAGGTCCTTGCCCAGCTTGGCGGCCTGCCAGGTCTTGCCGTCGTCGGACGAGAACTGGACCTCGCGTATGCCCTTGCCGCCGTCGAAGGCGATGCCGCGCACCTGCACCGGCTTGCCGCGGGCGACGCGCGCGCCCGCGCTCAGGCTGGTGATGAAGCTGCGCACGTTGTAGCGGCCGATGGGGCGGGTCTTTTCCGGGGCCTTGCCCGGCGGCGTGCAGGCGCAATCGTTGTCGGGGATGCGATAGGCCTTCTGCATCCAGAAGCCGTCGAATTCCTTGTCCAGCACTTTGATGTCGGCCAGGTGCTTGACCCAGTAGGTGCCGTAGTACCCCGGAACCACCAGGCGCACGGGATAGCCGTTGAGCATGGGCAGGTCGGCGCCGTTCATGGCATAGGCCAGCATGACCTCGCCGTCCAGTGCGTGGGCCACGTCCAGCGCCTTGACGAACTCGGGCGTGCCGGGCAGCACTGGCCGGTCCAGGCCTTCGAACGAGATCTGGCGCGCATCGGCGCGGATGCCGGCTTTTTCCAGGACGCGCTTGAGCGGGATGCCCAGCCAGCGGGCATTGCCCATGGCGCCGTTGCCCGACTGCCCGCCGCCCACGCGCGGCAAGAAAAAGCCGCGGCTGTTGCCCGAGCACTGGGTGACCGCCACCAGTTCCACCGGCTTGCCGAATTGCTGCTTCAGGTCGGCCAGCGACAGTTCCAGCGGCTTGTCCACCAGGCCGCTGACCTTGATGCGGTAGGTGTTCAGGTCGATCGCGGTGGGGATGTTGCCCAGGTGATAGCGCACGAAAAAGGCGTCGTTGGGTGTGATGAGGTTTTCGTTGAAGACCGAGAACGGCGTTTCCAGCTGCGGCGGGCGCGAGGTCTGGCGGATCAGGGGCCGTTTTTGCGGATAGGCGATCAACTCGCGCTCGCCATTGGCGAACGGCAGGGTGACGGTGGCCGGCGCCGCCAGGCTGGTCAGCGCATGGCCGGCCAGCGTGCCGGTCGCGCCCAGCGTACAGGCCTGGCGCAGGAAGCGCCGGCGCCCATTCGGGTCGAATGTGCTCATCTTGCTGTCTCCTCGTTTTTGTCAGCGCCCTGCCCCCGGCGCATTCACACGAGGCTACGCGCCACGGCCTGACAAATGCGTTAACGTCCGCGCTGCCCATTCCAATTTCCGCGTTTTCCGCTTCGATGATCCTGACATTCAACAAGCGCGCCTTCGCCGCGCTGCTGGCCGTAACCGCGCTCGAAGCGCTGATCGCCACCCTGGGCGCGCCCTATCCCTTGCTGCGGGGCTTCGTGGGCGACGTGGTGGCGGTGGGCTGGGCCTATCTGGTGTATCGCAGCTTCATCCGCGCGGATGTGCTGCCGCTGGCGCTGGCCGCGCTGTTCACCGGCTACGCGGTGGAGCTGGGCCAATACCTGGCGCGGCATTTCGGCTGGCGGCTGGAGCAGCCGCTATTGCGCATCGTCCTGGGCAGCGTGCCCGACTGGTGGGACATGCTGGCCTACACGTTGGGATTTGTGCTGGTGCTGGCGCTGGCCGCCTGGAACCGGCGGCGGGGCGCCGCGTTGCGCGGCGCCTGGGCGCTTTTCGTCTTTCCGCCTGGCCGCGAGCGCCAGGCTATCCACCCGGAAATCAGCCTGCCTGGCAGACCGGCGCGTCGTCATGCGCGCGCGCGGCGGGCTTGGCCGCGCGCAGCGGTTGCAGCCGGGCATTGCGGAACGGCGCGAAGAGCTCGGCCCAGGACGAAGGAAACAGCGGAGTGGCATGGCGCACGGCGTCGCGGCGGGCGTAGTGCGTCAGCAGTTGTTGGCCGATCGGGGCGTCTCCCAGGGGGTGGCGGGTATTCATGGTATTTCCGTATTGCATTGAAAGTGTATTCATTGTACCTACGCGCACTCATCCGGGCAAGTGCGGTGCTTGCGAGCCAAGTCATTGATCCGTAAGTACTGTCCCTGTTTATTGAGCAAGCTCTGACCGATCTCCGGGATTGCCCTAGCAGTTCGAAATAGTAGACGGTATACAATGTTCATCATGCCCGGGCTAAGACCAGCCTGGAGTCTTCACCACTGGACCTGGAGCGCGTCATGGCTGAACTGATGAACCGAGATGAATTCCGTACCGCGTTGGAAAACGCGATCAAGGGCAAGAGCGCCAACGCCTCGCCCTTTTCCATCGCCTGGGCAGAGGGCAAGCTCAGCCGCCAGCACCTGCAGCGCTGGGCCGAGAACCACTACCACTACGTAGGCCCGTTCGCCGATTACCTGGGCTACCTGTACGCCCGCACGCCCGACTCCTACACCGAGGCCAAGGATTTCCTGCTGGCCAATATGTATGAAGAGGAAATCGGCGGTGACCGCCACACGGATCTGCTAATCCGTTTTGCCGAAGCCTGCGGCACCACCCGCGAGCGGGTCGTCAACCCCGACAACATGTCGCCCACCACGCGCGCCCTGCAAAGCTGGTGCTACGCCGTGGCCATGCGCGAGGACCCCATCGTGGCGGTGGCCGGACTGGTGGTGGGCCTGGAATCGCAAGTGCCGTCGATCTACCGCAAGCAGACCCCGACCCTGCGCGAGAAGTACGGCTTTACCGACGAGGAAGTGGAATTCTTCGACCTGCATATCGTGTCCGACGAAATCCACGGCGAACGCGGCTATCAAATCGTGCTGGAGCACGCCAACACGGTGGACCTGCAGCAGCGCTGCCTGAAGATCTGCGAGATCGGCGCCCAGATGCGGCTGCTGTACACGACCGCGCTCTACACCGACTACGTGCAGCAGGAAATCACGCTGCCCGAACTGGGCCTTGCCGCCTGAGCACATCGCGCGGCCGTCCGGTGCGTTGTGCCG